>JBFLZA010000008.1:0-33957 GCA_040756535.1 Cyanobacteriota bacterium | reverse complement strand
CTTCAAACCTTCAACCCTCATGACTGCAAGCAACCCTGACGCTCTTGTTCATCGCACATCTCAAACACAGACTCAAAAATCTCAAGGCGACCCCTTACTCGTGATTGAGGATGTCTCCAAGATTTATCCCACGCCAGACGGCCCCTACACCGTTTTGGAAGGCGTCAACCTCACCATTTCTCAAGGCGAATTTATTTGCCTCATCGGTCACTCCGGTTGTGGGAAATCGACACTGCTGAACATGGTGGCGGGTTTCTCGCGACCAACCTATGGTGAGGTACGGCTGAAAAATCAGCGCATCACCGAACCGGGGCCAGACCGGATGATGGTGTTCCAGAACTACGCGCTGCTGCCTTGGATGAGTGCCTTTGAAAACATCTATCTAGGCGTCGATGCAGTTTATCCCAGCACACCCCACTCCAAAAAGAAGGCGATGGTGTGGGAACTGCTGGAGATGGTGGGCCTAACTGAAGCGGCTGACAAAAGACCATCGCAGTTGTCGGGGGGGATGAAGCAACGGGTTGCGATCGCACGAGCTCTAGCTATTCGTCCCGAAATTTTGATTTTAGACGAACCCTTCGGCGCATTAGATGCCATTACCAAAGAAGAGTTACAAGAAGAACTGCTTAAAATTTGGACAGAATACAAAGTCACCGTCTTGATGATTACTCACGACATTGATGAAGCGCTGTTTTTAGCTGACCGGGTGGTAATGATGACCAATGGGCCGGCTGCTCACATTGGTGAAGTAATGGACGTTCCCTTCAATCGTCCTAGAAGACGGGCTCGCATTATGGAAGACCCTCAGTATTATGAACTGCGTAACTATGCCCTTGACTTCTTGTATCGGCGCTATGCTCATGACGATGCAGCCCACTAGTGCAGTGCGGCAGGGGGAGCTGGGGAGCTGGGGAGCGGGGGAGTAAGCTTTTACTCGATTCTTGGAAACTGGTGGAAAACTTTCGCTGCCCTGCACTAGTTATGCATTGAACGAATAACGAACACTGCTACTTTCTCACGTTCGCTTGTCTTGGTTGCAGCGGAGGTTTTGCCTTCGCTGCTTTTGGCTATGGGTGCAACCGGGTCTGAGAGTAGGATTGAACCCTTTTTCATGCAAGAAATGAATAACATCAATGTATTAAATTCATAAAAATCCCTTTTTTGTAACAAAATATACTAGACAACTGATTAAAGGGTGTAATTCTTAGAGGAGAAATAACAGGAAAATAACTTGAAGTTTATTCAGGCAATTAACGCTTCTGACTGGAAAAATGTACGCCCTAAAAGTTGACAGAATTCCGTTAAACGATTTGGAAAGTTTCTAGCCTTAAGCGTATTAAAGGTAAAAATCTCTATTCTGTTTTTGATGTACAACATCTTTTATCTATCAAAAGATAGAGTAGCAAGGTTAAAGCTTCTTCTCGTTTGAGAAATCTAGGGAATTGAGTAATTCCAAAGATAGATTTAGCGCTTTCACTTCCTCCTTGGTAACGGAGTCTACAAAATTAATGACTTTAGTTGATTAACCTAAAACGAAAGTATCCTCCAGAATCAACTAACATTTTTGAAACCGATTTCAGTAAAGGGATGAAACCGCTCATCAACCCGAGTTCTAAGGTTGCCCTTAAAGAAGATTAACTGGCAAGAGAAAACAGTTGGCAAGCAAGGAAAGGAAGCGAATTGAGCGATAGCAGTTTTGTAGTAAGTAATTTGCGATTTAGTTCCAGTTGCTGTAAAGGAAGGTAACAGATGATTAAAGAATTATGGTCATTTCACGGTAGGTACCGCATCTTACACATGACGTGGTTTGCCTTCTTTCTGTCGTTTGTGGTCTGGTTTAATTTAGCTCCTCTAGCCACAGCCGTACAGGCAGACCTTGGTTTAAGTGCAGCACAAATCAGAACTCTGGCTATCTGTAACGTTGCCTTAACGGTGCCGGCTCGTATCATCATCGGTATGGTTTTAGACCGTTTTGGGCCAAGAATTACATACTCGGTGCTGCTCATCTATGCGGCAATTCCCTGTATTATCTTCTCCCTCGCCCAAAACTTTGGCCAGTTGGTGATTAGCCGCTTGGCTTTGAGTATCGTTGGTGCGGGATTTGTGATTGGCATCCGCATGGTTGCTGAATGGTTCCCTCCCAAAGAAATTGGTACCGCCGAAGGGATTTATGGGGGTTGGGGTAACTTTGGTTCAGCGGCAGCGGCCTTTACCTTGCCAACGATAGCGGCCGTGCTAGCATTTGGGGCTGGCGGTGCCATAAACTGGCGGCTGACGATCGCTCTTACTGGTATCATCGCTGCTATCTATGGTGTCATTTACTTTAATAGTGTTCAAGATACTCCTCCCGGCAAAGTCTATCAAAAACCCAAGCGTCACGGTGGCTTAGAAGTCACGTCCAAGAGAGACTTCTGGTTCCTGATGCTGATGAATATTCCCTTAGTTGGGATTCTTGCCTTACTAACCTGGCGCTTGGGCAAAGCGGGTTTGCTGGATGGCGCGGGGTTAGCGATTACCTATCTAGCACTGTTAGGTCTGTATCTGTTCCAAGCTTACAAATGCTGGGATGTAAACAAAGACCTGATGACCGGCAAAAAGCGCTACCCCGCAGAAGACCGCTACAATTTTGCCCAAGTAGCTGTATTGGAACTCACCTATTTAGTGAACTTTGGTTCTGAATTAGCGGTGGTTTCCATCCTTCCAGCTTTCTTTGAAAACACCTTCGGATTGAGCAAACAGCTTGCAGGGATGATTGCCGCTAGCTATGCCTTCATGAACTTAGCAGCACGGCCAGGTGGTGGCTTAATCTCCGACCGTTTGGGCAGTCGCAAGTGGACAATGACTGTGCTGACGGGTTGCATGGGGATTGCCTACCTGATGATGAGTACCGTCACAGGTAGCTGGTGGTTACCAATCGCAGTGATTCTCACGATGGGTTGCTCATTCTTTGTCCAAGCGGGTGAAGGCTCTACCTTTGCGATGGTGCCCCTGATTAAGCGGCGGGTAACGGGTCAGGTTGCGGGTAACGTCGGTGCATATGGCAACGTGGGGGCTGTAGCCTATTTGACGATGTTTAGCTTGTTGCCTGAAGGCGATGTCGGCAACCGCATCTTCTTCCAAACCTTAGGTGTCACGGCCCTGATTGTCACCTTCGGGTGCTGGTTCTTCCTCAGAGAACCCAAAGATTCTTTTGCCGAACATCATGAGGGTGAAGTGCCAGATATGACCGCACCAAGTCCGTCGATTTTGGCAGACCAGCAAAGATACTAAAGGACGACTCAATTGTTATTTAAAAGGTATTGGGTGGCGAACCGTCAACACTCAATACCTTTTAATCGCTGATAGCTGTTTGTTATTCTTTGAATTTAACTGAGAGGCTGGAGATGTTAGTTGAGCATTGCTGACATGCAAAACCCTCATTATATAAAAGAATTGGTAACTATAGATACCAATCGCCCCCCTAAATCCAATTAGTTTAAATTTAACAGTTGACAGAATTAAAAAAAATTATGTTTATCAAAAGCTAGGCAAATCAATAGAACTATCTATCACTTGTCGTAGTAATATATGCTTATTGTCCCAAGAAAGTTACTCCAAAGGATGGATTTATAGAAATAAAGGCTGATTGAGTTCAAGGATTTGGAAAAGTTGTAGCAATATTGACTAAAATCGGAGTTTTAGCTGTTTAACCTAGTAATTAAGTAATGATTTTTGGCTTCGGGATAAAGAGGAACTTGTTTTTTAAAAATTATCTATTTAGAAGAAGAAATCTACGAGAGGTGTAATCGATGACAACAACAACTGATAAGAAACAAAAACTGAACAAAATTGAACTTGCAAAAGCTAAAAAACATCCGATATTCCTGAGGCAAGAGCTGGAAAACTTTGCTCGTATTGGCTGGGAGGCGATAGACGAATTTGACCGTGACCACGGACTCAAGTGGTTGGGATTTTTCCATCGTCCGGTTACTCCTGGCTTATTTATGCTGCGGATGCGGATACCCAATGGCATTTTGAGCAGTGGTCAAATGCGGGTGCTGGCGGATATCGTGCAGCGTTACTGCAAAGCTTCAGGCTTCCAAGACCAGGGCAACGCTGACATTACCACCCGGCAGAACTTTCAACTTAGGGGTATGCGAATTGAGGATGTACCAGAGATTTTCGATCGCCTGCTCAAAGCTGGCTTGACAAGCGTCCAGTCAGGTATGGACAACGTCCGCAATATCACAGGTTCACCCGTCGCTGGCATTGATGCGGATGAATTGATGGATACGCGAGGTCTAGTCCGCAATCTCCAAGACATGATTACCAGTAACGGCGAAGGCAATCCTGAGCTTAGCAATCTTCCCCGCAAGTTCAACATTGCCGTCGCTGGGGGGCGTGACAACTCCGTCCATGCCGAAATCAACGATTTGGGCTATCTACCGGCCTACAAAAACGGCAAACTAGGGTTTAACATTATCGTCGGCGGATACTTTGCCCCCAATCAATATGTAGCGGCGATTCCCCTCAACGCTTGGATTCCCCCCGAAGAGGTCGTTCCCCTTGCCGAGGCAATGTTGATTGTTTACAGAGACAACGGCCCTCGGTCACACCGGCTCAAGTGTCGGATGATGCATTTAATCAATGATTGGGGAATTGAAAAGTTCCGGGCGGAAGTTGAAAAACAACTGGGGCATTCCTTGGAACCAGCTGCCGAAAAAGATGAAATTGATTGGGAAAAGCGCGACCACATCGGCGTTTATCCTCAAAAGCAACCGGGATTGAACTATGTAGGTTTGCATGTTCCCATCGGTCGCGTGTATTCGGAGGAAATGTTTGAACTGGCACGTCTTGCTGAAGTTTATGGCAGTGGCGAAATCCGGCTCACCGTTGAGCAAAACCTGATTATCCCAAACATTCCCGACACGCGCTTGGAGCACTTCTTAAACGAACCGCTGGTAAAAGAGCGTTTTACCATCAATCCCGAAAAATTGAACCGAGCACTAGTTTCTTGCACAGGCAGTGAATTCTGTAATTTCGCCATCATCGAAACCAAAAATCGCGCCCTGGCCCTGATTAAAGAACTTGAAGCCGAACTGGATATGCCTAAACCCGTGCGGATTCACTGGACAGGTTGCCCAAACTCTTGCGGTCAACCCCAAGTTGGGGATATTGGTTTGATGGGTACCAAGACGCGTAAAGATGGTGAAACTGTAGAAGCTGTAGATGTCTGGATGGGCGGCAAGGTAGGGAAAGATGCCCATTTGGGTGAAGAAATCATGAAAAGGGTTCCCTGCGACGACCTGAAAGACGTGTTGCGGGAACTGCTGATCGAACACTTTGGCGCTCGTCCCCGACAGGTGGCAATGGCTTCGGTCTAATCAGACTGCGTTGGAGTTGATAGGAAGAGACTAAGTAGGAGCTCTCGCTTGTTCACCTAGACCAGCGTTTGGCGAGAGTTCTCAATTGTGTTCGACATGGAAAGCAACTAGTACAACTCATGACTCTTCTCTTAATTAGGATTCAGAATTTTCAGAAGGTGCGATCGCTATGACGAACTCAACGAAAACACTTTGTCCTTACTGCGGTGTGGGTTGCGGACTCGAAGTTATGCCCCCAGCGCAAGCCGGTAGACCAACCAATCGAGATAGTGAAGGGACGCCGATTTGGAAAGTACGAGGCGATCGCGAGCATCCCTCTAGTCAAGGTATGGTCTGTGTTAAAGGAGCCACGATCGCAGAAGCGATGGACAAAAGCCGCTTGAAGTATCCCCTGATGCGCGACTCCCTCGACCAACCCTTTCGTCGCGTGAGTTGGGATGAAGCCCTAGATGCAATTAGCGATCGCATTCGCAGCGTTTTACTCAATCAAGGGCCAGATGCCGTCTGTATGTATGGCTCCGGTCAGTTTCAAACTGAAGATTACTACATTGCCCAAAAACTCTTAAAAGGGTGTCTCGGCACGAATAACTTCGATGCCAACTCCCGCCTCTGTATGTCCTCAGCCGTTTCTGGTTACATTCAAAGCTTCGGCTCGGATGGCCCTCCTTGTTGCTACGAAGACTTAGAATTAACCGATTGCGCTTTTCTCATCGGCACCAATACCGCTGAGTGTCACCCGATTATCTTCAACCGCCTGCGGAAACACCACAAACAGAATAAGAAAGTCAAGATGATTGTGGTTGACCCCCGCCGGACACCAACAGCAGAAGCGGCTGATTTGCATCTAGCCATTCGACCGGGTACCGATATTGATTTACTCAACGGTATCGCCCACTTACTCATGCGCTGGGGTCGTTATGATTCCTTGTTGATCGATGAATGCACAACCGGCTTCTCGGATTTTGCCGAGGTGATTCGTCACTACCCACCAGAGTTAGTCGCGAAAAAGTGTGGCATTCGCCTTGATGAGTTAGAAACTGCCGCCCGTTACTGGGGTGAATCGGAGCGAGTCCTGTCCTTATGGTCGATGGGAGTGAATCAGTCTTCTGAAGGAACAGCAAAGGTGCGAACCATTATCAACCTGCACCTGATGACTGGAAACATTGGAAAACCAGGGGCAGGGCCATTTTCCCTCACCGGTCAGCCGAATGCGATGGGCGGACGGGAAGCCGGGGGTTTGTGCCACATTCTACCCGGATATCGCTTGGTGAAAAATCCCCTGCATCGGCAGGAAGTGGAGCAACTGTGGGGTTTGCCTGCGGGAAGAATTTCTCCTTATCCCGGCCGTACCGCTTGGGATATGATTACTGGATTGGAAACGGGGGATGTGGGGGTGTTGTGGGTAGCGGCAACCAATCCGGCCGTAAGTATGCCCGATATTGAGCGGACGAAGGCAGCTTTATTGCGATCGCCATTTACGGTGTATCAAGATGCCTACTACCCAACCGAAACCGCCACCTACGCCCACGTCCTACTCCCTGCGGCTCAATGGAGCGAGAAAACGGGCACGATGACCAACTCAGAACGGGTCGTAACGTTATGTCCCCAGTTTCGCAACCCTCCCGGAGAAGCGAGAGCCGACTGGGAAATCTTTGCCGAGGTGGGGCGTCGATTGGGCTTTGTTGAGCAGTTTTCATTTACCAACTCTGAAGAAGTTCGCGCTGAGTTTATCCAGCTTACTCGCGGACGTGTATGCGACCAAACTGGCATCACCTATGAACGCTTGCAAGCGCAAGGGCCGCTTCAATGGCCTTGCCCAGAAGAGCAGAGGAGCCGGGGAGCAGAGGAGCTGGGGAGCTGGGGAGCAGAGGAGTTCCTTCGGAACAGGGAAGATACTTCTGTCCAACCCCACGACTCAAAAAGGCTCTATACCAATTTGAGCTTCCCTACCCCCGACGGCCGCGCCCGGTTTGGAGCCTATCACTCACGAGGACTGGCAGAACCTCCCGATCCAAACTATCCCTTGGTCTTGACAACAGGGCGTCTTTATGGTCACTGGCACACCCAAACCCGCACGGGACGAATTCCTAAGATTGTGCAAATGCATCCCCATCCATTTATCGAAATTCATCCCCGTGATGCCCAGCAGTTAGGGATTGTGGATGAAACTTGGGTAGAAGTGCGATCGCGTCGCGGCACCAGTCAATTTAAAGCCCAAGTCACAAAAGCGATCGCTCCTGGCACTGTTTTCGTCCCCATGCACTGGGGCGCTCTGTGGGCAGACAATTCAGAAGCTAACGCCCTCACCCACCCTGAATCCTGTCCCGACTCCCTGCAACCCGAATTAAAAGCTTGTGCGGTGCAGTTAGTTCCCGTATCGGCCCAAACAGCTACGGATAGGGAGCCTCTACAGGCTACCCTTGCTGGTTCGTTCTCACCGCCCGTTTCCGTTTGAAGCTCTTAAATAGAAACGGCAATTGCGGTAAGTCCAAGGTTCTGGCAAAATTGCTAATCAGATGGTTGCAAGAGCCGATATGCCCTAGTAATGGTAATATTGTCTCGGCAGCTGTCTTAGATATAAAAAATGCGGCAGTTGAAAAAATTTCTCCTTCTGTTTAGAGATTCTTGCCGGGACAAAACCTTTTTAAATGGCATAGACCAAGTGGAGGGCTTTGTCGCTAAAATTTTGTCCTTGGCGATGATCGGGGTAATTCTGGTTGGGGTTTTTGACTTAATTATCCTACTCGCTCATGAAATCTTTACACCTCCTCTAGGCTTCTTCAGTAAAACACTGTTCGAGATTTTCGGACTGTTTTTAAATATCCTGATTGCTCTGGAAATTCTGGAAAATATCAGCGCCTATCTGCGAAAACACGCTGTTCAAGTTCAGTTAGTCATTGTCACTTCTTTAATTGCAGTTGCTCGTAAAATTATTATTCTTGACCTGGAAAAAATTACAGGAACTGAGATAATTGGGTTATCGATCACTATTCTGGCTTTATCCATCAGTTACTGGATTATCCGCAGCACAACCCCTGGAGACCCGCATTAATAGGCGTTTTTTGAAGGAAGCAAAAAAGTAAGAGTCTAGTTTGTCGGGGCGGGTTGAATAGATAAGGAAAAAATTTGATCGTAAGTAGACAAGACCAAACCCGTCCGTACTCTGAATCATAAGTCAGAAATCAAAAGGAAAAAGAAAGCTGGCTTCCATCTCTTGATTAATTTGTAAAAATTATCAAATATCTAAAATCCAAAATCTAAAATCCAAAATCTAAAATCTAAAATCGAATGACTCAATTCTTCAAGTTTGAAACAGATTTTGTCGATTCCTTGCGCTGCATTCCCATGCAAGTGCGGATGAAATTGGACACCTGTGGAGTCAAGCTTAAATTAACCCACTGGAATCAATTTACTCAACAAGAACGTTTGGAACTTGTAGAGATGCCTTGTACAACAGCAGAGGAAATTCAAGCCTATCGGCAATATCTGCAACAGCTTGTTACTGAAAAGACAGGCGCACCCGCCTCCGATCTCCCGGTTGACTCTCACCCCGCTTGGATGGATGCAACGACTATTCCACCTGACGTTCAGGAAAAAGCGAAAGAGTTGGAAGTCTGTGTGACAACTCAACAGTGGGCAGCACTCAATCCCGCTCAACGCTTTGCTCTGATTAAACTTAGTCGTCCTAGTCACGAAAACAAAAACTTTTTACCAGCACTCAAAGAGTTCCAACTCATTTAAGAGTTTGACCTAGGATCCTAATTTTCCCGACATTTCCCGACAAGCTATGATATTCAAGCCATGTATGCCATTAAGCTCGAACTCAAACTAAATAACAAAGAACGTACTTTGATGGCGAAACACGCTGGCTTTTCCAGGTTTGTCTATAATTACGGGTTAGCTCTGTATAAGCAGGTGATGGACATCAAAGGAGGCTTGACTAAAAAACTTTCAGCCATCCGCAAAGTTCTAACCAATTTAACCAAGAAGAAGCCTGATTTTGCCTGGATGAATCAACTCTCCTCGCGTGTTTACCAGAACGCCTTAATAGCCTTAAAGAATGGGTTGACTCGATTTTTTAAGGGGCTAGGAGAGTTCCCGGTTTTTAAGCGCAAAAAAGACAAAGATTCATTTACGGTTGATTCATCCAATGGGCTAGTCACGGTTAGCGCTGGCAACAACATCAAAATACCCACACTAGGGACATTCAGGCTGCATGAGCCAGTCCCATTTACTTGTGCCAGTCAGACCTTCACAATATCCCGTCACGCTGATAAGTGGTATGTTTCATTTGCCATCCATGCTGAAAAATTACCTCCCTTACTGCATGAAATAGAGAAAGTGGGCATTGACTTAGGTGTAAAGACATTTGCCACATTCAGCGACGGAACAACAATAGAAGCCCCTGCAACCCTCAAGCAAACGAAAATCAAGTTAGCTAAATTGCAGTGGCGTAATCGTAACAAACAGCTAGGAAATAAAAAGGCAGGAATACCCGCATCCAATAAGGCCAAGAAGTACTACAAGCAAGTGCGTCAACTTCACGCCAGAATTGCTAATATTCGACGTGATTTCTTGCAGAAGCTAACAACTGAAATCAGCCAGAAATACTATCGTATTCGGATTGAAGAGCTGAATATCAAGGGGATGATGGCTAATTCAAAACTGGCAAATGCAATTAGCAACTTGGGACTGTACGAATTTAGGCGGAAACTGACCTATAAACAATCCATGTATGGCACGGTTGTTGAGTTGGTAGACCGTTGGTTCCCTTCATCCAAAATGTGTTCTGAGTGTGGACACATTCAGCCGATGAAGTTAAGCGATAGGGTATTCCATTGCCAAGGGTGTGGTTCAGTGAAGTGTCGCGATTTCAACGCTTCACTGAACCTAGAAAACGCACCCCCTGAAAAAGTACGGGCGGCTTGCCCGGAACTCAACGCCTGTGGACAAGAAGCAGCCGACTGCCTTGGATGAAACAGGAAGTAAACCTCAATATCCGGCAAGGTCGGGATTTGTATCAGTTTTATGGAGCAGAAGCAAAATGTTGAAGATTTTAGAAAAAGCGACGACGGCTACCCAACAACAGAATTGGTCTTTGGTTAACCAGTGCTTGCAGCAGTTACCTCTAGAGAAAAACGGGGCAAAATCGCTGCCATTGGATGAGGGTGAACTCCAACAGACACTAAATTTGGCTTTGGATGTCCTCAACTTAGGGGATTTTCAAGAACGTTGGGATGTAGCGAAGGTATTTTCTAAACTGGGAGAACGAGCGATCGCACCGTTAATTGAAATTCTCCAAGACGACGAAGCAGGCTTGGAACTGCGCTGGTTTACGGCCCGTATCTTGGGAGAATTTAACCACCCTTATGTGATTACGACATTAGTCGAATTACTCAAAACGGCGGAGGATGAAGATTTAGCGGAAATGGCGGCTGTGGCCCTCTCCAGTATGGGGAAATCAGCAGTTGACGCCCTAGCCGATTTATTAGCCGACTCTCAGACGCGATTGTTAGCGACTCAATCCCTCTCTCAAATCCGTCGCCCGGAAATTATCGAACCGTTGCTGAGTGTGGTTCAGGATGCTGATGTGACAGTTCGTGCCACGGCAATTGAAGCCCTCTGTAGTTTCCACGACTCCAGAATTCCCCCTGCTCTAATTGAAGCGTTAGACGATCATGCAGCAGCCGTAAGGAAGGAAGCAGTCATTGGTTTAGGGTTGCGTTCCGATTTGTGGCAGAAATTAGACTTGCTCGATCACATCAAGCCCTTACTCTACGACTTCAATTGGCAAGTTTGCCAGGAAGCCGCAGTCGCATTAGGGCGATCGAGAACCGACGAGGCGGCCCAAGCATTATTTGAGGTACTCCAATCCCCTGCAACACCTGTTCCCTTACAAATTGACCTCGTTCGCGCCTTAGCGTGGGTAGGAACGGCAAAAGCGGTTGAGTACTTGCAACAAGCACTCCCTTTTGTCTCGACCGAATGCACTCATGAAATTGTCAAAGTGCTCGGGCGTATGGAACGGCCCACCCTGCAAGCACAAGCTGCTCAAATTCTCCTCGATTTATTCCATTCACAACATCCAGCAACCCAATTAGCCACCTTCAAGCAAACCCTAGCCCAAGCTTGGGGACAATTGGGAGACATCAGCGCCATAGATGCTTTAGTGAAGTTGCTGGCAGATCCAGTAGAGAGTGTCAGACTGCACGCTATTGCCGCCTTAAAAAACTTCCCAACCGCTTATCAGCAACTACAGCAACTCGCCACCGACGAGAATTTGACATCAGACCTGAAACAAGGCGTTGCGATCGCGCTGGCAGAATGGTAGCCTACCTGCGAAACTGACCCTTGTTCTGTCTTGAAAATAGAAGTCAGGAGTCAGGAGTCTCCGAGTCAAGAAAAGCGATTTTCATTCCTCCGTTGTGAGCGATAGCTCATGGTGCCTAACTTGAAAATAGGAGTCAGGAGTCAGGAGTCTCCAAGTCAGGAGAAATTGATTTTCATCCATTCGTTGTGAACTCCCGTTCATGGGCGTCTATCTAGAAAATAGGTTAAAGGTTGCAATGTTAGAAGGTTGAAGGTTAGGGATTTTCATACCTACTCCTGTGAAGAACGTTGCTTTGAACGTTGTGAACACAACTCAGGGAGCCTAACTGGCGCAAATATAGCGAAGACACTGTCGGCGAATTCGGAAAACGACTAGGCAAGGTTGGTTAGTTCAGCCATAACGCAATTAACTTATACTGTCCCTCTCCGTGTAATACATGGTGAGGGGTAGTCCTTGCTGTCACTACCAATTTTTCGAGGATAAACTCACCTTGGTTATTTTGTTTTCTAGAACTCACCATGTATTACACGGTAAAAGAGACGAATCTCTTGTCTAGGTCATCCGTGTATTACTTGGAGAAAGGCTTTATCTATATGGTGCGAGCAGGCTACAGGCTATTGTTGTAGTCTTTTAAACCGAGAAATACGAGTTTTGGCAACGGGTTCGTCGTTTAACCAAGCATCCAAGCGTACAAGGTTAAGAGCAGTAGCCATCAAAATATGCTGGAGATGAGTTTTTTTTCAATCCAATGTAACGAGACCGCCGCAGACAGGTACGTCTAATTCCTTGAGACAAAGTAGCCTCCACTCCAGCTCTTTGGTGGTAAATCTTTAAAAATTCAGGTGTTTGTTGGGATTGGCGACGAGTTTTCAGAGCGGTATATTCAGCTTGAGTACGAATGGTCAGTCCACGAGGCTCTTTTTTTGAACGCGTACAACGGCGGCGAGAGCGGCAAACTTTACAAGTAGCAGTGGGAAATCGAATATCAATAATAGGTTGTCCACTAACATCAATTTTGGCGAACCAAGTAACGCTCTGCTTTCCCAGAGGACAAGTAGCTACTTGATTCTCCCAATCAATCTTAAACTGGTCAGCAGCGAACTTAGGGTGATTACGTGCCTGCCAACTGGGGTCACAACGAACTGGACCAACAATTTCTACACCATACTGAGTACGGCTATTGACCAGATGTTCCGCTGTCACATAGCCAGTGTCCATTAAATGCTCAGTTGGTAGTAATGATTTCTCAGATAAAGCTTGATGGATAGGTTCAACCGCCGCATCATCCGATATCGTGGACAAAGTAGTATAAACCTGAGTGATAGAGTGAGGACACTCTTCACCACAAATTTCCGTAACATGGGCTTTATATCCCACCCAGTCAACACTACGCTTGGAACTGTAATGTGCTTCCATATCATAAGGGGAATGAATGGCAACTGTTGAAGGTGGCATATCTTTTGTTGTTCGCCATTGCACAGAACCATCTTCACCCCTAGCATAAAACTGTTGTATCCAAACTTGTCTTAAGATTTCTACGGCAGGAATTTGGTGTAACCACAAGGAGTGAATTTTGAGCATAGATGGCATCTAATAATGCAAATCCATCTTTTCCAATTAAGTTCCCCAAAGCCTCCCGTTCACTATCCAACTTCGGCAATCGGTAGTTTTCTACTCGCCGACCGTAACGATCAAACCAATCAGAGTGAAGGTGATTCATTAACCAGTCGGGCGCGACTGTGGTTAGACTGTTGAGTGCTGCTCTAAATGTTTCTCAAGAGAGTTTCTAAGCGATTGAGCTTACGAACAGCCGTAAGAATATGAGTTGAGTCAGTTCTTTGTCGCTTTTCTTTTAGTAACCCCAAGTCCCGTAATTGTTCCAAAAGCTTATCGAGCAACAGTTGTTCTGCATCACCCTCAATTAAGCGCTGGCGAAATTCAGAGAGAATTGAAAAATGAAAACCTGGATCTGTTAAAGGCAGGCTTAAAGCATATTTCCAATCAATCCGGGAACGCACAGCTTCTGCGGCTTGACGGTCAGATAAATTTTCGACAAACTGCATGACGCTGATTAAAGCCAGTCGCCACGGTGATTCTGCTGGCTGTCCCCGCTGGGAAAACAACGCGGCAAAGTCAACATCTGAATAAATGCTGCCCAGGTTGTCGCGCAGGAGAACATAGATGTTTCCTTTTGGAAAAGCTGCACGCGCTACAGCTTTAGTATCTGGGGGAACTGAAGGAATACTTTGAGGTTGCATTGACATAAAAACTTTCCTTGCATCACGCGGCTAGAGTGACCCCAATTCCATCTTAGGGTCTACACTATCGTTGTAATACATGGCAAGAAAACTAATATGAAACGGGATATCCAGGGGAAGTTTGCCTTAAAAAACGATGACTATCGTTTAGTTCGCTCCCTGATACTAACCGATGAAACATGGATTGCCTTGGGCATTGCTGCTGAATGCTTAGGCATAACCAGGGCTGACTATTTAGAGCAGATAGTTAGGGACAAGGCTTTACCAGGTATTACATGGAAAGAGGAGGCAACCGTTTCAACTAATTCACGCCAAGAAGTAGAACTTCCTCCGTGTATTACATGGAAGGAGGAGCATCATTCCCAAGAGAATGCCCCAGTAAGGGAACAGGCGGTAACTGCGCTGCCCCAGATGGCAGACCTTGAGGCTTTACGCGATCGCATTTTGTTGGATCTCAAGTTAGGTAAGCAAGCGCCGGGATATAAAGCTGCCCAAAAAGCTCTCAATCGTTTCATCGCTGAACTAACCAACCTTGCCTAGGGGTTTTCCGAATTCGCCGACAGTGTCTTCGCTATATTTGCGCCATTCTGAACCTCAAAAGCGATTACCTGAACGTTTTGAACATCAATAATCCAATACTCACGGACTCCAAGTGATTCGTAGAGTAGACGTTTCTCACCCTTGTCATCTGCCAAAGAAGAATAGGCAACTTCAATCACCAGATCTGGAGGTGGGTAGGTATCGAGTTCAATGATCGTTGCTTCCCAAGGCACTATTTCCGCCTTGTCACCCACATAAAACGAGACATCCGGTTGCGCTTCATCACTGCCTGTCTTACGGTAGGTACAGTTATCGTGACCATCGAAGTCAATGCCTCGAATACTTGCAAAAAGAGCGATCGCAGCGATAACAATGAAATGGTCACGAGAATGGGGGTTACCAAGTGGAGACATCTCCAACCTCATGCGTCCGTTATAGTAATAGCCTCTGGCATTTTCGTAGACTGGATCGCTGATTGCCTGAAGGTATTCATCCCAGGTAGCATTCACCCAGGTATCGGTTGGTAGTTTAGCTTGTACTTGGCTCATAACAACCCTTTCGGCTACCGCTCACTCACATCTTAACCTGGGGGCGATTTTGTAAAGCAGAGGCTACGCGATCGCACCAACGAATGTGGAGGATGAATGTTAACTCGTATCAAAGAATAAAAAAGAGGCTCAAGCTTTACTACCTGAGCCTCTTTGATTTAATTTAAGCTAAATGCTTAGTAGCGACGAGAGAAGTTACCACCACCTCTCCGGTTTCCACCACCACCACCAGACGAACCTCTGTCTTCGCGAGGTTTCGCCTTATTAACTTTCATGTCACGACCCATCCATTCAGCACCATCAAGAGCCTCGATGGCTGCTGTTTCTTCAGCGTCTGTACCCATTTCCACAAAACCAAAGCCGCGTAAGCGACCTGTTTCGCGGTCTGTGGGTAGCTGAACGCGCTTTACAGAACCATATTCTGCAAAAACAGCAGTGAGGTCTTCACTGGTAACATCGTAGGAAAGGTTGCCAACATAAATTGACATAGATTGTCTCCAAAATGAGAGAAGTGTAGAGATATAGATTTCGGAGAGAAGCCTGTCAATACTAAAAGGAAAAAGCCTATCAATACTAGAAACAAACACTGCAACCGAATTTATCCTCACCAGCTATGCTAACACAGCAAATAAATCTGTAACCTGAAACGAGAAAACTGTTACAAAACGCAACAATCCCACCCATTCACCAGAATCAGCGGATCGGCATTGAAGTTGTAACAGGCTTAAGCGGTTCCCCATTCAAGCTGCAATATGGACGTGTTGTACAACAGTAACAGAGAAAGGCATTCCCTTTCCCCTTTCCCCCTTTTCCTACAGTCGAGTATTCAATAGGCACTGGAGAGGGCGAGAGCTTAGTTATGAGGTGATTGTCGGTAAACGGTTTCCAAGGATTCTTTATCGAGAATGACGGGCCGCCGACGGGGAGGCTTTTTACCCCCTGGAAACTCGTGTAGCAGGACGTAGAAACAGGGGATGATAAATAATGTCAAAAGTGTTGCCAGGGATAAACCGGAAAACACGACAACGCCCAAGGGTTGTAGAAACTCCGAACCTTGACCCACTCCCAAGGCTAGCGGAAATAAGCCTAAGACGGTGGTAATGGTCGTCATCATAATCGGTCGCAGGCGTTGGGGGGCGGCTTTCAAAATTGCGGTTTGGCGGTCGATGTTTTCGCGATCGCGAATTTGGTTGGCTAGCTCTACCATGATGATGGCATTGTTAACCACAATCCCCACCAGTAGCACCGCACCCACAAGCACGGTTGCCCCAATTGCCGTTTTGGTAACATACAGCCCAAAAATTCCCCCAGCTAGGGCAAGCGGCACCGTCAGTATGATCACAAGGGGGTCAATCAACGAGTTGTACTGCACCGCCATCACCACAAATACCAAGAACGCCGCTAATCCTCCTAAAATCTTCAGGGAGTTTTGCAACTGCTGATTAGTCTCTTGGGCGGAACTGGGGAGTACAGAAACACCTTCGGGTAAGTCTAACTTGGCGAGTACGGCATTGGTTTGCGCGATCGCTTCGCTTAATGCCGCTCCTTCAGACAAGTTTCCCGCAATCTGGAATACCTGCCGCTGGTTAATCCGCTGAATTTCACCGGGTGCTTGACCTTTTTCCACCTTGGCAACATCCCCTAAGCGGATTTGGCGGTTGTTTGCGACCAATAACGGCACCTGTTCTAACTGCGTCGCACGCTGTAAGGTTTCTCGATTGAGTTGTACCCGCACATCAACTAAGCGATCGCCTCGTTGCAACTGAGTCGGCACCGAACCCTCGATTGAGGTTTGAATCGTGTTGCCAATTTCCTGTGTTGTTAACCCAGATTCTGCCAGACGCTCCCAATCCGGGCGAATCTGCACTTCGGGTTGCCGAGGGTCAGCATCCGGACGAAATTGTACCAGAGTGACTTGCTCATCTAGGGCTTGCAAAACTTGACGCCCTCCCTGTTGTAGCTTTTCTGGATCGGCTCCTTGGAGAGTAATATCAACTTCTGCCCCCCGGACGGGTGAGTTCGTTAAAGTAATACCCCGCACCTCACCGGGTCTGATGCGGAGGCGAATCCCTACTAAATTTAGTTTTTCAAACTCCTGATTCACACGTTTGACAAACTTCTCAATATCGCTACCCGGTTTGAGAGTAATGTTGCTGGAACCGCGCAAGGCATTTTCTGAGGTGTTGCTGCCGAACAGAAATCCACCTGATGTGGTAAAGGCATACTCAGTCTCTGGCTGTTGTAGGAGAATATCCTCAACAATGCCCATCACCTTCAAGTTAGTTTCTAAAGTCGTGCCGGGAGGAAATTGAGCAAACAGCGTGGCTTGTCCCGTGTTAATGCGGGGTAAAATTTCTTGAGGAATTTGGCCGGCTAAAAAGATGCTGCCGCCACCGAGAACCAAAAACGCGAGCACAACCGCAATGATCCGCAAACGCAGGACAAGACCAAGGAATCTCATGTAACTCCTCGTTGCTGCCTCAAACCGCAGATTAAACTGTCGCAAGGGCCAAAACTCACCCAGGCGACTTGACCAACGCACAGCTAACAGGCGTGAGGCCAGTGCTGGCACAACCGTTAACGCCACAGCTAACGATGCCGCTACAGCAAAGCTGATCGTGAGAATCAGTTCATTGAACAGCAGCGAGAAGAATCCACCAATCAACAAAAACGGCAGTACGGATACTAAATTAGTCGTGGTAGAAGCAATCAGAGCTGATTCTACTTCCTGAGAGCTAGTGACTGACTGGTTAATTAATTGCTGAGTATCCCAGCGAGGGCGGTTTGTTTGCCCTGGAGTCATGCCAACGCCTTCCGCGATGGTTTCTAGCATGACGATCGCATTATCCACCACAATTCCTACGCCCAGCGCTAAACCCCCCAAGCTGAAGACGTTGAGCGACAGGCCAAACAACTTCATTAAGATAATTGCCACTAAAGTCGCAAAGGGGATGGCTAGAACGATAATCAGCGTTTGCCGCAAAGAACCTAAAAACAGCAAAACTGCGATCGCAGCTAGCAGTGTACCAATCAGTCCAGAACTAGTAACGTTGGCGATCGAATTGCGGATAAAAATCGACTCATCCAAGGTAGGACGCAATTCCATATCTTCGGGAATTAACCCCGACTGTCGCAGTTGTTCGATGCGTTTTTTCACCCCCTCTACCACTTCAATCGTGTTGGCATCGGGTTGCTTGGTGATACTGACTTTCACCGCCGGTTTCCCGTTGAGCAAAACAAACACTCGCTGCTCTTCGGTACCATCAATCACTTCAGCAAAGTCTCGCAGATAAACCCGACGCGTCGATTGGGAAGACGAGAGAGAGGAAGACGCATCGGACAATCCTCCTTGTCCCCCTCCTCCTACCTCGAAGGAGAGATTGCGGATTTCTTGAGCATCCTGAAAGCGTCCCACGGTGCGGGTTAGGGGTTCTGCATCCTCACCTCGCAGACGCCCACCGGCAACATCTAAATTTCGGTCTTCGAGAGCATTCAATACCTCTGTCAACCCGATGGCCAACGACTGTAAGCGTTCTGGGTCAATGATTACCCGTATTTCTTCTTGGACACCACCGGAAACATCCACCGATGCCACCCCCGGCACAACGCCAAGTTCGCGGCTGAGTTCTTCATCGGCAAACACCCGTAACTGGACATCTCGCAATGACGGGGATTGCAGCGCTAATTCATAAACCGGTAACTGGGAGGGGTCGGCTTTAAACAAGCGGGGCTGTTCCACAATCTCAGGTAGCCTGCCTTGAGCGCGGTTAAAAGCCGCTGTAGCATCGTTCAAGGCTTGGTCAATATTGCCCCCCGGCTGAAAGTACAGGTCTACACTCACTTGTCCCTCGCGGGTTTGGGAATATACTTGTACTACTCCCTCAGTCGCGCTTAAGGCTTCTTCCAATGGTTTGGTAATTTCCTCCACTCCCACCTCGGGCGAAACCCCTGGAGCAGATAACCTCACGCCAATTCGAGGATAGGTAATCGACGGCAGCAAATCGACTTGAATCTGCGCCAGGAAAAATACCCCCAGTACAATTACTGTCAAGGTCAGCATTAGGGTACCAATGTGGCGGCGAATCGAGATAGCACTGAGACTAAATCCCGATCCGTGGGTGTTCGGCATTAGCGCTGCTCCTGTTTTTCAGAGGTTTGTGAGAGTATACTTAAACGCACCCTTTCGCCATCTTTCAACGGCTTCCCACTTCGGGAAACGAACCGTTCTCCAGGCTTCAAGCCTGAAAGAATTTCTACCTTACCATTGGCACTCGCCCCAACTTGTACGGGACGTGCTTGAACTTGGGCTTGTTTGCCTTCACCAATGACAACAAATACCGTTCCCTTACTAGAGTTTGCATTTTTCTCTTGTTTTGGAGAAGACAGGGCTGTACCCCCTTGACGTCCCCCACTCTTCGTCTCCCCCTCTTCTTGAATTGCACTTAGGGGTACGACAACACGGGGACTTGTCCTTGGCTCAAAGCTTACTCGTGCGAAAAGCCCACTGCCAATTTTGCCGTTGCTGTTGGGAATGGTAATTTCTACGGCTACATTAAGAGCTGAGGTATTAGCCGTGGGGGAGGGGAAAATGCGGGTTACTCTTCCGGTGACTTCCTCATTAGGAAAGGCATCTAACCGTACCCGCACGGATTGTCCTAGCTGAATCTTAGAGAGTTCCTTATCTGACACCTGCACCTCGACTTTGACGGTGCTGAAGTCTCCTAAGCGCAATACTTCCCCTCCTGGCTGCACCAGATTTCCCGGTTCGCTGACTTTTTCCAAGACAACGCCAGTAATGGGAGATGATAACAGGGTATAGGATTGGCGTTCTTTTGCCTGGGCGATAGCAGCACGTTGCGCTTCCACCCGACCTTGAGCGGCGGCAACGGCTTGTTGTTCTGTGGCAATTTGTGCGATCGCAGAATTCAGTCGTTGTTGAGCAGTGGCCGCTTCTGTCTGTGCGACTTCGGCTTGTTGCCTGGGAATGGCACCTGATGAGGAGAGCGATTGCAGGCGGGCGGCATCCGTTTTCGCTTGTTTGAGCTCTGCTTTGGCTTGTTCGGCTTGAGCTCGCGCATTTTCAACTTGAGTCTGGGCGCGTGCCACCTCGGATTGAAGGGCAGCGAGTTCGGCTTGGCCCTGAGTGACGCTAGTCATGAGCAATGAATCATCCAACCGAGCCACGATTTGACCTTTTTTTACAGAGTCCCCGACATCCACGGGGAGATTGAGGAGGCGTCCTTCGACTTGGGCACGGAGCGAGACTTCCCGCGCTGGTTGGGTGGTACCGCGATATTCTAAGGATTCTTCGAGGATATCGGTTTTTGCGATCGCCACATCTACCGCCGTCCCCCCGTCCTCTTGTTGTGCGCGAGGAGGCGTCGATTGAGCTCCGGCTTCTGTTTTAGAAAATGCATCACATCCCGTTAAAAAAGGCAAGGGTATAAGTACACAAAGCAACAAAAAGAGGGAAATTTTTGACCTGTGCTTGCCCTCTTGTAACATCCACCCTTGCCAGGAGGAGTTCCCTCGTGAGAGTTGACAGACTCGCGTTGTGGGGATTTGAGCAGCAGTGGGAAGAGCAGATGAATCGTTTGAATGCACGTTTTGGACTCCAATCAGGACATTATTGGGTTTGATATCCTAAGCGAGGGATGAACGAGAAGCTGGCGCGTGCCGGGTCAATCAGTTTTAGGGTTTGAGAGACCAGCCCCTGTAAATTTCCCCATTTGATTGCTATGCCATACAACTAACGAAGTGGAAACGCGATTGACCTGACGGTGAGCAACCCGCGTCATGCACTCGAATCAACTCAAAAGCATGACTAGCAGCTTTCTTGAGCTGCCAAAAATTCATGCATTTACTTCTTCTTAATATTAAATTTAAGTTACAAAATTTAATTTTAGATACTTCTTCCGATAGATTCCAGGTTTTCCGAGCTAACCTATCAGGCGGCTGAATGCGGTGGGGCTGGACTCTGGCGATACATCGGAATAGAAATTTTCTCCGCGTTCAATAGCAACACTAACACTGTGGAAACCAGATGACCTCTTACCTAAAGAGGGTTGATGGGCGTTCCTCTCATCCTTAGGCATAGATGGGCGCGAGTCCTCTGAGCATTTTCTGCGCCTGTTGATGGAGTGGCAGACCACAGACCTAACAATGATGACTTAACTGTTCACTACTCACTGTTCAAATCTTTTACCCTTGAATAAAAAAACTCCCTTGCTTTTTACTAAACAAGAGAGCAAAATCTGTAGTGTGAGGAGCAGACCAAGAATATTGTCCTGCTTACAATTACGACGATACTGAAGGACTATGACGAACGTGTGACACACAAATCGCAATGCTGTGACAATTGCCTAAATTTTGCTTAACTTTTGCCGCTCAACGATATTCACTACGACTTAAGGGAATGTCACCAACATAGGATTGTGGTTATGCTCAATAAAGTTCTTTCTTCAGTTGCTTGTAACTATTGGTAACCTTGTTGTATAGATTATATGCTTTTGATCTATATAGATAGTGAATAGATGGTGAGTCTAAATGAATTGTGAAATTTGGGCGAATTAATGAACCATAATTCAGAATTAAGGAGTCAGAATGAGAAAGTATTTGAGCTACTTTTAAGAAGTATGAGAGAAGACGAAAATCCTATTTCACAACTGATTTAAACGGGTTATAGCAGCCTTAAATATTTTATGAACTATTCTGTTCCCCATTCCCGTTTCTCACCTGTATGCTCACGACGTCAGTAGGAGCGCTATATTACTCTTCCTGATTGTGTATATCGCATCAATACCTTAGACTCTATTTGAGTATATGCAATATTCTCTCTCAGAAGTCATCAGAAAAAACGAAATCAAATTCCCAAGAATATTTAATCTATTTAAACGAAGAATGCGAGCCAAACGCTTAGGAATTCAATTCCAGAGAGCCGCAACTTTTAAAATTCCTAATAGCATTGTCATTAATGGCGATCGCAAACTCCTGAGTTTACCAGATGAGGAGGGCATAAAAGTAGCCTTTGTGGAAATTTTTCTAGATGATTGCTACGGACTGAAACAACTGCCTCCATCCATTCACAAAATTCTAGATATTGGTGCCAATGTCGGGTTGTTTAGTGTTGCCGCCCGCCATCAATTTCCCCAAGCCCTGATTCATGCCTATGAGCCAAATCCGCATCTGGAAAATTACCTTCAGCTCCAAGCTCATACTGTAGGCTTTGATTATTTTATGGAAGCTGTTGGACTGTCCGAGGGAAAAGTGTCTCTTGAATTTAATCAAGATTCGGTGCTGACTCGCTCTAGAGTGGAAGAATCGGGTGAAATTCCTCAGGTGGCGTTTAGTAAGGCAATTGAGCGATTAGGGGGGGCTGTTGATCTCGCCAAGATCGACTGTGAAGGTGCGGAATGGTTGCTTTTTCAAAACCCAGAAGCATGGCAGTCCATTCAAAATCTTTCTATGGAATATCATCTCTTTCAAGGTCAAAAACACGATCAGGTTCGACAGATCATTCAAAATTTAGGCTTTCAGGTGAAACAGCAGATACCCATTGAAAATTATGGGTTACTTCTCGCATTCCGGCAGTAAAACTGTATAAGACGCTTCTCCTATTCCCCTATTAAAGCAGGGTATCTCAACACGATGTTAGTCACCGCTGTAATAACACGCTTACCTCCTGCAATTGATGGTGTGGGCGACTATGCTCTGCATTTAGCAATACAACTGCGTAACGATTTGGGCATAGAAACCCATTTTGTTGTCGGTGATCCAACTTGGAAGGGAGCAACACAAATTCAGGGATTTAACATTACTCAGGTGAGCGACTGTTCTGCCGATAGCTTATTATCTGTACTACCGAGCGATCGCTCTTCCCCGAATACCCTCTTGCTGCATTACGTCAATTATGGTTATGCCAAGCGGGGTTGTCCAGTTTGGCTGGTAGATGGGTTGCAACGGTGGCGAACTCTCAGTGTCAATCGGTTGATGGTGACTATGTTTCATGAAACTTATGTCTCTGGACGCCCCCCTTGGACAAGTTCCTTCTGGTTATCACCCCTACAAAAAAACTTAGCAACTCGACTGGCAAGATTGAGCGATCGCTGTCTCACCAGTCGGCAAGACTATGCAAAACTGTTGTATAAACTGAGTCGGGGAAAACATCCCCAAATCCCCACTCTACCCGTCTTCTCCAACATTGGAGAACCCAAGCAGGTGCCACCCCTATCAGAACGTAAGCGAGGGTTAGTAGTATTTGGCAGTCCCAGCCATCGGCTAAAAGCTTATCGAGAATCTTTGGCTCAACTTGAATTAACCTGTGAGTTACTGGGAATTGAAGAAATTTCCGATATCGGGCAATCCACCAACATCCCATTATCAAGTGTCAACGGTGTACCTGTAGTAGAACTGGGACACCTCTGTGCTGATAAAATCAGTGACTTGATGTTAAATTCCCTAGCAGGATTTTTTGACTACAACCCTGACTTTCTCGCTAAATCCGGTATCTTTGCCGCTTACTGCGCTCATGGATTGCTTCCAGTCAGTGCTGGTGCTAGTGCTTTATCCGTAGATGATATAGAAGCTCAAAACCATTACTGGGTGCCGGATAGACAGACAATAAATGGAAATGTGCTGGTACAGTTGCAAGCGATCGCAGATAATGCCCACAGATGGTATCAAACCCATAACCTACCAGTACACGCTAAAACCTTTGCTGCACTGCTAGGAAATAAGAAGTAGGTGGGTATAGTATTAGCGGATCTACAGGGAGTGAGTTGCGATGTTTCAGAGCATGAAGAAGTTGGTGGACTACTACATCCGTAATTACAATCCTGCCATGAAGCACGGTGAGGAGGGCGTCAAGCAGTGTGGGTACAAGGCTTACATTGGCGGAGACTACGAACAAGACGGCAACCATCAGCTCGCTTACTGCATGGACATGGGACTCAAGCCGAGTGATGTGTTTGCCGACATTGCCTGCGGTTCGCTCCGTCTGGGACGAAAGCTCATCCCCTACTTACAGGAAGGAAACTACATTGGCATCGATCGCGAACCGCTATTGATTGACTTGGCACTCAAACACGAGATCGATCCAACGATAGTGCAAGAGAAGAAACCTCACTTTATCATCAGCGATCGCTTTGAATTCGATAAGCTCCCAAAGAAGCCAACCTTCTGCGTAGCGTTCTCCCTATTTACTCACCTTGCTCCTACAGATATCAAGCTGTGCCTGAAGAACTTACGTCCATATGTAGATGTAGGCGCTGTTTTCTACGCCACATTTGGGGACACGCCAATCCCAATTCCTCAAGTCTACCGCTCTCACAGTCACCGATTGTTTGTCTATACCCACAGCCAGATGCGTAAATTTGGGGAAGAATTCGGTTTTACGGGAAGTTTTGTCGGGAATTTCCTGGGAGATAAAGGTTCCCAGCAGCGGGTATTCAAGTATGTAGCAGTCTAATTAAATAATCGAACCAGATTTTGAAAATTTGAGGAAGAGAACGAGTGTCAGAAAATCAACTAGTAGAGCGCACCATCTCAGGCTTACATAATGCTCTTATTCAATCACTTCCTCAACTTAGCTACGATATACCCGTTCTTGATATTGGCTGTGGAACAGGTGCTTGGCTAGAACGCTTAGCAAATATTGGCTTTACTCAGCTTCATGGAGTTGATCGGGACATTCAGCAGTTCAAAACTCAAAAAGCAACTTGCTCACAAGTTAACTTAGATTTTGATGATTTAGGTTTAGGAAACAAATCATTTGGTTTAATCACAGCGATTGAAATTATAGAACATTTAGAAAATCCGGGTCGTCTTTTTTATCATGTTTCCCGGCACTTAGATGAATCAGGTTATTTTCTCTTGACCACTCCCAATATTCACTCAATTAGCTGTCGATTGAAATTTTTTGTCACAGGTAAGCTAGCATCATTTGATGAAAAAGGCGATCCAACTCATATTTACCCGGTCTTACTCTACTGTTTAAATAAAATTTTACAACGTTACTCCTTGGAAGTTACAAAGAAATGGGGATATCCTGAAAAAAACTCAATAATTTACCGTCAATCAACACAAATAATTTCTAGTTTATTAGAGTCCGTTCTTCCTCAAGAATCTACCGGAGATACTTTGTGTTTGCTGATTCAAAAAGCCAGAGAAAATCGATATTAATAACAGGATTATGAAAATCCTCATTTACTCTCCCCTTTTTTATCCCAGTATTGGTGGAATAGAGACGACTGTATCTATTTTGGCTCATGAATTTGTTCATCAAGGGCATGAGGTCAAACTAGTTACACAAGTTCCAGCAACAGATGAAAAAGATTTTCCTTTTGAGGTGATTCGGCAACCGAGTTGGTACAAACTTTTCAACCTAACCCGTTGGTGCGAGGTTTATTTTCAGGGATGTATTAGCTTAAAAGGAATTTGGCCTTTGCTAATGATTCGTAAGCCTTGGGTCGTGACGCATCAAAATTGGTACTGTCGTACAGATGGAAGAATCAGTTGGCAGGATTATTTAAAGCGTTATCTCACTCGTTTCTCTACTAATATTCCAGCTAGTTTGGCTTTGGCTGAACAACTAATAACTTCGTATACTGTAATTCCTAACCCTTACCCGGAAGACATTTTTTATGAAATGCCGGAAATTACTCGCGATCGAGAACTGGTATTTTTGGGACGATTAGTTTCTGATAAGGGAGTACACTTATTGCTGGATGCTTTAGCAAATCTCAAGCAACTCGGATTAATTCCTAAATTGACGATTATTGGTAGTGGTGCAGAAGAATCGAATCTACGTCAACAGGTGCAGCAATTAGATCTTGCTGCTCAAGTCGATTTTGTCGGCAAAAAAGTTGGACATGAGTTAGCAAAATTACTTAATGCTCACAAAATTTTAGTAGTCCCCTCGCTTTGGGAAGAACCCTTTGGAATTGTTGCTCTAGAGGGGATTGCTTGTGGTTGTGTCGTCATTGGTTCAGAAAAAGGGGGACTAAAAGATGCAATAGGTTCTTGTGGGGTGACGTTTCCCAATGGAGATGTTAAAGCATTAACTCAAGCTCTATTTGATTTATTGACGAATTCTAGTCAATTATCAAGTTATAGAGAACAAGCGGAATCCCATTTGTCCCGCCACAAAAAAGCGGCAGTGGCTAAAGCATACTTACAGGTTTTGGAGAAAGCGATTTAGTGAAACTGGTCATAGCTTTATTAGCTTGTGTCATTATCTTTTATCTTTCAGCTTTGAAGTGGCGTCGTTCTGTCAAAGTTGTATTTCTCCTTTTAGTTCTTGAAGGTGCCTTGCGAAAGTGGGTACTGCCACAGGCTAGCGAGATGATTTATTTTCTAAAAGATGTTGTCTTGATGGGAGCTTATTTTAATTTTTATGGATTATCAGCGCCTAAAGAAAAGTTGCCCAAGCAAGGAAAAATCGTTAATATTTTAATTTTTATTGCCATTGGATGGTGCGTTTTCCAAATATTTAATCCAAGTTTAGGGTCACCTTTGGTAGGGATTTTTGGACTCAGAGGATATCTGTTATACCTTCCATTAATTTGGATGATTCCGTACATGTTTGAGTCAGAAGATGAACTCTACGAATTTTTGCGATCGCATCTTTTATTAACCATCCCTGTTGGCATCATTGGTATTGTTCAGTTTTTTAGCCCTCACACAAGCTTTATTAACGCCTATTCCAATACAGAAGCACAAGCTGTAGTTACCTTCGGAGTTAACTCTGCTGTCCGGATTACGGGAACGTTTTCCTACATTGGTGGGTACTCCATCTACCTGATAGTCTGCTTCGGATTGTTGATCATCATGCTTTCAGCAAAGCAGTCACGGGCGTGGCAACTTATTAATCTGGTAGAACTCTTCTTGGTGAGCGTTAACTCATTTATGACCGGCTCTCGTACCACAATTTTTGCTGAAGCTTTATTTCTAGCAGGTTATCTATTAGCTAAAGGATTGACTAAACCGACAAGCGCCCTACGCTTGATGCAGCGGCTGACATTACCTGTGATCATTATTTCTATAGCTAGCTTCATCTGGTTTCAATCAGCTATTGACGCCTTCTGGATGCGTACAACTTCTAGTAACGATGTATCCAATCGCATTGCGTATAGTTTTATAGAGCCTATTGAATTTATGAAGTTTAAAGAACTAGATGGCTATGGCACTGGAGCTGCCCATCAAGCCACTCCAATATTTCGCCAAGCCCTAGATTTGCCATCTGGTGAAAAAATTCCGACCTATCATGAAGGAGAAATGGGCAAAATCATTTTAGAGTTAGGCCCGATTGGTTTTATTTTCTGGTATGTATTGAGGGTGGGTCTTATATTAGCGCTCCTCTATAGCTTCGGGAAACTGAAAAGACCATTTTTACGCGAGTTAGCAATCGCTGCTGCCCTGATTCAGCTCGTCCAAATTAATGGTTTTCTAGTTTTCCACCATACCTTCTCGGTATACTACTGGTTTCTCAGCAGCTTTATCTTTTTGCTTCCTCGACTCGAACAGATAGAAAACTGGCAAAGAGAATTTCAACTTTGGCAAGAAGATGCTCTCTCCTCGTATTTCCCTGATTCACCCTACAGGTAATCCCAATTCGCGTAACTGCGCGATCGCTTTATCTGAAGTCGGTTTACTTCAGGAAATAATTACAACCATTGCCTACGAGCCAGACGGTTCTTTGTCGCGCTACTTAACTCTACTCCCTGAAAAAATTAGAGAGCGTATCGCACAGGAACTAGGACGCAGAACCTGGGTTCCTCCAACGGGTGTGCTGATGCGGACACATCCCTGGCAGGAAATCATGCGAATGGCGATCGTGAAAGTCGGGTTGCAGCGCCGCTTAGGTTTGAACTATCAAGGCCTGGCGGATTGGGTCTATGCCTCTCTCGACCGTCATGTTGCCTCTCACCACCTTCAGGGTATCGATGCTGTCTATGCCTATGAAGATGGCGCGGCTACAACCTTCGAGGTTGCCAAACAGCAGGGAATTCTTTGCTTGTATGATTTGCCGATTGCCTTCTATCGCACAAGTCAGGAGATCCAAACGACAGAGGCTCAACGCTTTCGAGATCTTGCTCCGGCCTTGCAGTCCATTCGGGAGCCTGAGTGGAAGATTGAGCGAAAAGAGCAAGAGATTCGGCTGGCCGATCACATCTTCGTTCCGTCTTCGTTTGTGCGGCATTCGTTGCTCGCTGCTGGCATCCAACCCGAAAAAATTAGCGTCATTCCTTTCGGCGCACCGACTGATTATTTCCATCCCTACCCAAAGCAGGATAAGCATTTCCGGGCTTTGTTTGTGGGTCGGGTCGGCCCGACCAAGGGCGTTCACTATTTGTTACAGGCTTGGCAGCAACTAAATTTACCTAACGCCGAATTGTTATTGGTCGGAATTAACGAGTTTCCAGAAACTTGGCTGGAGAAATATACCGATCTCTTCCGCTATATCCCATCCCTACCCCATTCCTCACTAAACGAGTATTATAGCTCTGCCAATGTTTTGGTTCTTCCTTCCCTGCTCGAAGGACTTGCTCTCGTGCAGCTAGAGGCGATGGCTTGTGGTATTCCCATCATCACCACACCTAATGCGGGAGGCACTGATATCATCACAGACGGCGTAGAAGGCTTTATCGTACCAATTCGTGATGTAGAATCCCTTAAGGAAAAACTAGAGTGGTGCTATTCCCATCCCCAACAATTAACTGAAATGGGATGGGCTGCTCGTCAAAAGGCTGAACAACTCAGTTGGAATCTCTATCGCCAAAAAGTAGCAAGCCAAGTTTTACTACTTTTAGACTGTTGAAATATTTTTTATTAAACTATTTCAAAAAATATGCCCAAAGAATTCACCTCCTACCCAATTTGGTCAATCCTTGGACTCGCCGTATCAATCTCATTTGCCTCAATCGGTCAATTCTATAGATATTTAGGATTATCAGGCGTTGTTTTTTACCTAATTATTGTAGTTTTAATAGCTATTAATTACTTGTTTATTTCTAAATTTATTGTCAACTTTATTGTAAATAAATATTTTTTATGGTTAGTATTAATGACTTTTGCAATCCTTGCTATCGCTTTCATTGTTATTTACCCAATCGCTAATTCTGGAGTTGTGGGAGGTGGAAGCGATCGCGAGGAAGCACTCAATCTAGCTGCAACAGAGCTGCTGAGTGGGCGATATCCTTACTATGTCAAGACCTATTTAGGAGGACCTATCAGTCCGCTTCCTGGTGCAGTATTTTTATCGATTCCTTTTGTCCTACTTGGTAATAGTGCTTATCAGAACTTTTTTTGGTTATTCACTTTTTTGGTGAGTCTGAAATTTTATCTAGGAGATGAGCGTTTGGCACTTCTGCTCTTGTGGGGAATCTTGGCTTTATCTCCTGAAGTTATGCGGGAATTTTTAACAGGTGGAGATGGGGTATCAGTTGGCATCTATATTTTAGTTTTTATTCTGTTTGTAATTGACACTGTACCTCACAATAATAAGAGCCTATGGAAGAAAATTTTAGCCTCTGCTTTGTTAGGAATAGGACTCTCATCCCGTCCACAGATTATTTTTCTTTTACCCTTAATATTCTCAATGCTCGTTCAAAGAGCTGGATGGAAGACGGCAATTCAATACACTAGTCTTTCTTGTGCGATCGCTGGAGCAATCACTATCCCTTTTTATCTATACGACCCTCAAGGATTCTCTCCCTTGAATCAGGCAAGTAAATTGAGTCAATTTCACTCAGTCTTACCGTATGTAAGTGTTATTATTCCCTTATTAACTGGTATGATTGCCATTTGTCTTTCATTCCAAAGAATGGATAGGAGAGGGACAGTTTTACTAAGAAATTGTGCTTTTGTTCAAGCCTTTCCTGTTATATGTACCTTTTTTCTTTCAATACTCCGCGATGGAGAACCAGGTTGGGGAATTCTGAGCTACGGCATTTACTTTTTATTTTTTGGTGCAATTGCTTGTTGGGTTAATCTTAGTGAAAGGATGACTTCAGTATTTCATAATAGAATTGTTACTTAGGCTAACAAGTAGTTCAAGCGTCATTTCTTGTTTATGCGAACTCATTGTATTGATGAAAACAACTTTTATTTCCTCCACTGGCTAGTCACAATGACTCTCAGCCCATGAAAACCATTACTCTACCGTTACCCTTAACTTGGTTACAACCCTTTGACTTTCCTCACAAACTGGGAATCTGTGAGAGAATTTTTGGCAAGGCACTCGCTCGACATGGAATTTGCTGGGTTCATACAGCAGCAGGCATCGATTGGAAACTTGACCTTTCTTTCATCCCCCATCGCTGGATTGTCTATGGCAAGTACGAAGGTGCATCGTTTCTTAACTGGGCGCGAAAGTTTCTTCCACCTAATGGGGTAGTGGTAGACTCAGGGGCAAATATTGGTCAAATGCTGTTGTACTTAGCTCAGTGGGTACCCCAAGGTAAAATACTAGCCTTTGAACCCGGTACAAAACAGGCTGACTGGTTGGCGGAATGCCTAGCTGCTCATCCCACTTTACCTGTAGAACTCATCCGGCATGGTCTTGGTTCATCCCCTGCCCAACTCCGACTTGATAGCTGGGGGTCTGATTCCATACACGGTTGTTGGGCCAGAGTATCCGCGAGTGAGGGAGAGCCTATCCAGATTGTACGATTAGAAGACGAGTTATCATCGCGCTCAATTGAGACAGTCGATTTATGGAAAATTGATGTAGAAGGCTATGAAATTCCAGCGATGCAAGGAGCTGAGAATCTGATAAAAGAGCAACGCATCAGAGCAATTTATGTAGAATTAACCTCGGCAAATGGTCAGGGTAAAGCTGTTATAGATTATCTGAAGCAATTTGGATATCAATGTTATATCTTTGACCAAAGGGGGAGACTGTTTAATCCCTTGCAACAAATGGATTTCCAAATACCATCTTGGATAAATGGCTTATTTTTGCCCAACTCTGATTTGAGTATTATTGAATAAGTAAGAAATATGTAATACATGACCCATAAAGGTTCATTAATCCATCTGTGGATGCCTGATATTTTTGAATTTAAAGGCGGAATTCAAGTTTACTCAGCATTTTTCTTAAAAGCTTTACAGAGTTTATATCCCTACAATCAGTATCAAGTATTTCTCAAGCACGATACTCATGGTTTGCCAATCTTCCTCAGGCAGACTCAGTTTCATTTTTCTGGTACTTTTCCCTTAGCGTTACGGACACCTATTTTTGCCGCACAAATCATTGGATTTGGACTTTGGCAACGTCCTAACTTAGTGATATCTACTCATGTTAATTTCACCCCTGCCGCCTACTGGTTAAAACGTCTTAGCGGCATTCCCTACTGGGCGGTTGCTCATGGCGCAGAAGCCTGGAATATTCAGCGCCCTAGCTTGCAAGCCGCTTTGCACCATGCCGATCGCATTTTAGCTGTCAGTGATTATACCCGCGATCGCATCCTCAAAGAACACAATCTCGATCCCGAAAAAGTTTTCTTATTACCCAACACATTTGATGCCAGTCGCTTCCAAATTGCTCCTAAACCCCAAAAACTGCTAAATCATTATGGACTGACGGCAAATCAGCCGATTATTCTAACAGTTGGCCGACTAGACAGCAGCGACCAATATAAAGGCTATGACCAAATTGTTCGAGCCTTACCAGAAATTCGCCGTCAAATTCCAGATGTTCACTACATCTTAGTGGGTCAAGGAGATGACTGTCCCCGGATTGAACAGTTAATCCATCAGCTCAATTTACAAGCGTGTGTCACTTTAGCGGGATTCGTTCCTGACGAGGAGCTGTGCGACCATTACAATCTTTGTGATGTCTTTGCCATGCCGAGTAAAGGAGAAGGCTTTGGCATTGTTTATTTAGAAGCCTTAGCTTGTGGAAAACCTACCTTAGGGGGGAACCAAGATGGAGCAATTGATGCATTGCGGCAAGGTGAACTGGGAGCCTTGGTAGACCCTGATGATGTAGATGCGATCGCAAAAACCCTCGTTCAGCTTTTACAAGGCACTTACCCGAACCCTTTTCTCTATCAACCGGAATTATTAAGAAAAAAAGTGATTGATTTTTTCTCTTTTGAACGCTTTAATCAAAACTTATATGACTTAATAAAAAAATCTCAAATCATTCACCCTCAGCGATGAAATTACTCCACGTCATTCCCTCCTTAGCCAAAGTGAAAGGAGGCCCCACTCAAATCCTGCTAGAGGTGGTCAGAGCATTACGGGATAAAGGGTGTGATACGGAAATTGTTACGACGAATGATAACGGCTCTGAAGTGCTAGATGTTCCGTTATTTCAGCGTGTTGAGTACGAACGGGTTCCCGTGTGGTTTTTACCCCGGACTTTCCTTCCCATGAAGGAATTTATTTTCTCTACAGCTTTAACAAGCTGGTTACAGGAACAGTTGCACAATTATGACCTAGTTCATACTCACTATTTATTCTCTTACGCTCCCACTTGTGCCGCCTTACTCGCCAGACGGCAAAAAATTCCTTACATCGTAACGCCTTATGGAATGCTGACTCCTTGGGCACTGCAGCATCAACGCCTCAAAAAGCAAGTCTATTCTATTATTGAACGCCATAACCTGAACCAAGCGGTAGCCATTCACTGTGCGACCGAGCTTGAGTCCCAAGATGTACGCAATTATCAAGCCAAGGCTCCTACCTTTGTCGTTCCTTACGGAGTGCATCTGCCTGCTTACCAGTTTCAAGCTAAACAACGGTTGCGCCAGTTGTATAACATTCCCCTTGAGACACCGATAGTCCTGTTTTTATCTCGTCTTCACCCCAAGAAACGACCGGATTTGCTGTTACAGGCACTCTCGAAGCTGGCTACCCTCAACGCTGACTTTCATCTGATCTTGGCTGGTTCAGGAGATTCAGACTATCTCACCTACCTCACTAACTTAGTCTCATCTCTGGGTTTAGCAAGGCGGACAACTATACCAGGTTTTGTTACGGGTGTCGATAAGAATTTGTTGCTACAAGGCAGTGATCTCTTTGTTTTGCCCTCATTCTCAGAAAACTTTGGCATTGCTGTGGCAGAAGCGATGGCGGCGGGACTGCCTGTGATTGTAACTCCCGGTGTTCAAATTGCTCCAGATATTGCCCAAGCCAATGCGGGACTGGTGATTCAAGGAGAGTTAGATGCGCTCGTCATGGCCATCCAAGAATTGCTCACCTCTCCAAGCCGTCGCATCGAACTGGGCGAAAATGGCAAGCGATTGGTGAATCAGCGTTATTCTTGGAATGCGATCGCAGGGAACCTTGACACTGTTTATACAGCAATTTTACAAGGGAAGCGTCTCCCCGTACCCCTGTAGTTCAAGGCAATCAACACCGACTCACCTTTTCACCTTTTGTCCTTTGGGAGTTTCGCTGTAATAATACCGGAGATAGTGGTCATAGGAAGTAGTAGTGTGACCTTTAACCCCATTAGCAATCAGACCTAAGACACGGGCGCGAGACATTTTCAAACCATATAACACTTCGGTTAATACCGCGCGATCGGTCTTGCCCAATCCGACTACCATCACGATGCCATCGGTGTGAGCGGATAGAATTCTCGCATCCGCAAGACCGAGCAGAGGGGGTGTATCAAAGATTACCAAGTCGAATGCCTCTTGGAAGCGTTCCACTAAACTCTGCATCTTTTTGGAAGCCAGAAGTCGGGTGGGGTCAGGGGGAATTTGACCGGCTGTCAGTACAAACAGGTTATCTTCAATAGGCGATCGCTGAATCACATCATCCACATTAATTTCACTGGAAATGACATTGCTCAGTCCCCAGACATTCGGTAAATCCGTGGTCTCGTGAATTCGAGGACGCCGTAAATCGGCATCCACTAGCAATACTCGTAACCCCATGGCGGCGGCTGCCTGGGCGAGGAATGT
>JBFLZA010000007.1:18381-34874 GCA_040756535.1 Cyanobacteriota bacterium | reverse complement strand
CCTCAGTTTATACTTCATCCTACTTAGTCATGCTTTTTGAGAGGGTACAATCTGGCTTAAATCTAAATGAGCTTCTACCTGATCAGCGAGTGTGTTTAAAAGCGCTTCTCGCTGTTCGCGGTAATTGGCAACACCGGTGGGAAGAGAAGGCAGTCCCCGTTGCTGTCGCAGGTAGTTCAACCAGGCACGTCGCCAAGGGCCGTTATCAAAAAGACCGTGAAGATAACTACCCCAAACGGATTGATTGATGTCAACAATACCTAAGCCAGGGTCATCAAATAGAGGTTTGCAAGCAGACTGTTTATTGTCTTCTTCTGACTCTACCAGTCGCGATCGCCCTTGATGGATTTCATAACCTGCAACAGGTAAGCCAATTTGAGGATAGTTAGAGGTTACCATCCGTTGACGAGCCACTTTATTCCCCGTGATGACGGTTTTTAAGGGCAATAAATCCAACCCTTGATAACGTCCTTCTTGACCTTCTATTCCCTCCGGATCGGCTAGCATTTTACCCAGCATTTGGAACCCGCCACAAATTCCTAGAACGGTACCGCCTGCGGCAGCGTATTCTGTAAGTGCTGCTGCCATACCCGTTTTTTGCAGGACTAGCAAGTCAGCAATGGTAGTCTTAGTGCCTGGAATAATCACAGCATCAGGATGCCCCAATGTTTGTGATGGCAAGATGTATTTGACATGAACGCTGGGTTCAGCTTCGAGGGCTTCAAAGTCTGTAAAGTTAGAAATTCGAGGAAGTCGAATCACAGCGATGGTGATTTCGCTTCCTGGCTTCTTCATCGCATTTCGTTCCAGCAGGTTGAGGGAGTCTTCGGCGGGGAAGAGTTCATCTATCCAGGGAATGACACCAACAACGGGAATCCCAGTGCGTTCTTCTAGCCAGGTAATACCCGATTCCAAAAGCGATCGCTGCCCTCTAAACTTATTAATCACTACACCTTTAATTAAGGCGCGTTCTTCGGGTTCCAACAGTTCGAGAGTGCCAACCACATGAGCAAAAGCCCCTCCTCTGTCAATATCCACCACTAATAAGGTAGAAGCATTTAAATGCTTTGCCACGCGCATATTGGTCAAGTCGCGGTGTTTGAGGTTAATCTCGGCGGGACTCCCTGCACCTTCACAAACGACTAAATCGAATTCGTTACTCAGACGCCGCAGGGATTCTTCAATCGCCTGCCAACCCTGAGCAAAATACTGTTCATAGTATTCTGAAGCACTGACTTTCCCCACCGCTTTGCCCATGAGAACGACTTGAGATGTCATCTCCCCTTGAGGCTTGAGCAAAATGGGGTTCATTTCCACACAGGGCATCACCCCAGCAGCCCAGGCCTGTACTGCCTGTGCATGACCAATTTCTCCCCCGTTTTGTGTGACATAGGCATTGAGTGCCATGTTTTGCCCCTTAAAAGGAGTTACGCGCCAACCGCGCCGTGAGAGAATACGGCAAAGAGCAGTTACGATTAAAGATTTTCCTGCATGGGACGTTGTCCCCACGACCATAATGGCTTTCATACTTAGGGTTAGAAGCTGGTTATATTAGGCAAAAAAAGAATGTAGAAGCCACCCGTTGAAGCGCCTACGGCGCGGGAAAGGGGGAACTTGGGACCCCCCTTGGGGATAAGGGGGAAAGGGGAAAGGTGCTTTTAGAAGGAGATTTAGACTCCCACCAAAACCGCAATTCCTTTATCATGCACCCCTTTAACCCGAAGTGAGTCGATTCCTCCCCACCTTGATACTGTTAGCTCTCGCAGGCGGGCAACGCCCGACAGATGGGGAATCCTCGCTTCGTCTAGTTGAAGCGCTGATCAAAAGGGCAATCGCAACCATTGGCTCAACGCATTATAAAGCCGATCTGCCAGTGATGCAGGAGGTATAGTTCCTCCCTGGTTTTCCCACTTGTCTACTAGCTGACGCCCTAAGGGTGTTAAGCGAAAACTATCCGTGATGCCTTGGCCATCCACTTCTCGACGCAAGATTCCGACTTGAATCAGCCACATTAATCCATTTTCAACTGCCAACTCTGACATGGGGCGTTTGATGTATTGGTGTTCAACCCCTTCGCGTCCAGCAATTGCTGGTAAGGGGACACTTTGCGATCGCATCGCCACAAATAACGGTAACTGGAAGGGTAAACAACGCATTGCCCGTTCTGCACGTTTCACCGTGATAGCAGGATATTGAGTAGACTGGGTCTTCAAAGGCTGAATTGATGACATCGCAACGGTTGGTAAAATAACACCACGCTGACCGCTGGTGGAAGTTTTTCTATCTTAAGCGCATTCAAGCTTGTGCCGCCCTATTGGGTTGGGCCCCCATAGCTTAGCCCAAGGCAAATTGTAATCTATTGTAATATTTAAAGGTGGAATTCCACTTTAAATAAATAGGAAACAGCAACAATGGCTCTAACAGTTGGCACGGATGCCCCAGCATTTACCGCGAAAGACAGTGAGGGCAATACTATTTCCCTGTCCGATTTTGCGGGTAAAACAGTAGTTCTGTATTTTTATCCCAAAGACGATACCCCAGGCTGCACCAAAGAAGCACAAAGCTTTCGGGACAACTACGCCGAATATCAAGGCAAAGATATGGTTGTGCTGGGTGTCAGCATGGATGATGAAGCATCCCACAAACAATTTAAAGAGAAATATGGTTTGCCTTTCCAATTGCTAGCCGATTCAGATGGCACGATTACCAAAGCCTATGATGTTGATGGTGGTGGTTATGCCAAGCGCGTTACCTATGTCATTGACGGCAATGGCAAGATTACTCGGGTTGACGAGAAAGTAAAAACAGATAGCCACGCCAAAGATATTTTGGCAGCCTTCGGTTAATTTTTTCACTTCTTAAAAAAAATAGGGGCAAGTTCTGCGAACTGCCCCTATCAGTAGTAATTTTCACGGCAAGGGTTCATTACTGAGCAGGGGAAGTTTCAACCGAATTACCGGATTGTCCCTGTTGTAGTCTCCGAAGTTGCTCAAGTCTAAATTTTTCAGCCTCGCTGGTAAGATTCTGATTCTGTTCTTGAGTAAACTCATTGATATCCTTCAGCGAACCCAACTGAGACTGATGAATCAGCTGCATGGGATTGAAGTCACCGTTACCCAATCCCCCTCCAGAAAACGTATTTCTCTCATTTTGCTGACTGACATCGGGTAAGGGTTGAGCGCTGCTTGGGTAGCCCGGTGCTGTTTGAGCCCAAGCGGATTGAGAGAGGATAGTGGAAGTAAGAGCGATCGCTACAGTTGAAACAAAGGCTGGAACCAACAGATTACGTATCTTCATAGTAGTGGTGGATTGAATAGGTTAATTCAATTTAAGCAAAGCGACGACGTAGTAAGGGTTGAATCGCTAACAAAACTACAGCATCAAACGCCAGCAGTACCAACAGTGCACCACCGAAGGAAATGGATGCCCAAGGTGTTTGCATCACAATACTACCCAACGACCAATCACTGTGAGTATAAAGATAGCGAATGGGTTCGATCGCATAACTCAATGGATTGAGACTCGCCACCACCTGCAACCATCCCGGCATGAAGGAGAGAGGAGCAAGGGCAGTACTTGCAAACAGCAAGGGCAAGTTGGTGACAAAAATAACTGCAATTAGCTCAATGTGGCCGGGTAGAGCAAACGCTAGCCCCAAACTCAAAGCTGTAACACCTGCCACGAGTAGGAAAATAATCAAACCAATGATTGCCAAACCCACCGGACTGGGGAAACCCGCTCCTAAAAAGGCACTGACGGCAATAATCGCTACAGCCTGAATCAAACTCAGAGCAATGATATAGATGGCATTGGCGGTAACAATAGAAAACCGAGAGGATAAGGGGGCTACCAGCAAGCGGTTCAAGAAACCAAATTCCCGGTCAAACATAACGGGCAATCCAGCATTGAGAGCACCTGCAAAGGCAGTGAAAACAATCACACCTGCACCGAGGAATCTGCCATAGGAAAGTCCCTCACCAAACAGCCCTTGAGGTGCGTTTTGAAACAAAGCCCCAAAGAGAATGAGCCACATAATCGGCTGAACAATACCAGCAATTAATGTGGAAGGACGCCGTTGCAGTTGGATAAATAGACGCTTGGTTAGCGCTAAAGTTTCTTGGACGAATTCACCAAAACCCGGATTATCGTTGATAGGGATTTGTTGAGAGCGATCGGGTTTTAAGTTGATGTCAGATTTTGACGGAGTAATAGTTCCACTCATCTTAATTTTTTTGTGCTTTTCACAAGAATTTATGGTTTTTTGTGGAGCAGGCATCTTGCCTGCTATTGCCAACTAGATAGGGCCAATTCCTGTTCTACTCGCGCATACTCTGTTTTTTCTCAGCTTTAGGATCGCGTGTTCCCGCAGCAGCAAGTTCCGCATCCAATAGCGTTCTCCCTGTGGCGGCGAGGTAGACATCATCTAGACTCGGCCTGGCTTGAGCAATTCCGAAGATGGGTAATCCAGCATCTTTCAGGGATTGCTGAACGTTGGCTAAAGCATCACTTTGAGGTTTGACGACTAAATTGAGGGAGTTACCTTGAGCTTGATTAATAATTACTTCTTGGACAAAGGGGAGGGCCTGAAGCATATCTTGGGCTTTTTCGGCTTCCTCAATCGGGGAGAACTCACGGATGCGAAGCGTTATGCGATCGCCTCCTACTTGATCTTTCAACTGTGACGGTGTCCCTGCTGCAATCACCGTACCTCGATCAATAATTGCGACATGGTTTGCTAAGGCATCAATTTCTTCTAAGTAGTGGCTGGTAATGATAATTGTTGTTCCTGCTTCCCGCAGTTTCCGCAATAACTCCCATACCACGAAACGGCTTTCAATATCTAACCCAACCGTTGGTTCATCTAATACCAAAACCTCCGGTTGATGCAGCAACCCAGCCGCTAAATCGAGGCGTCTCCGCAATCCTCCAGAGTAGGTGCCGGTTTTTTTATTCGCATACTCCTCTAAACCCAACAGCGTCAACACTTCCTCGATGCGCTTTTTGGCAACACTACCGGGGAGGTGATACAGGGCCGCTTGTAGTTGCAACAGTTCTCGCCCAGTCAGCATCTTATCGAGAGCAACTTCCTGCGCCACATACCCAAAATGTCGCCGTGCTGCTCTGGGGTTGTCAATAACGGAGATGCCAGAAATCTCAATCTTTCCAGCATCGGGTTTGCTTAAAGTACAAAGACAGCGAATCGTGGTTGTTTTCCCCGCACCGTTGGGGCCGAGTAACCCAAACATTTCACCGGGTTCCACTTTAAAGGAGATGTCCTTAACAGCTTCGACATCACCGTAACGCTTTTGGAGATTTTCAATTAATACAGCGGCAGCCATATATGTTCCTTGCCTGGATAGGCTACACAAATCTATACACTCTTTCTTTCTATCTTAAGGGGTCAAGGGTGAGAGGGCGTGAAGCGCTAATCTGACATCAGACCCATCTCTCTAAATCAAGACTGTAAAGGAGTAGATAGCGATGGTAACTGCTGCTGTCTCGGAAAATGTCTCTGTTGAAGACTTGGTGCTCAATCTCCCGGAACACATGGAATGGGTGGATGGGCAACTGATAGAGAAAAATGGAATGACGCTACAGCATAGTGAAATTCAGATTAATCTGGGCTTTTACTGGAAAAGTTACACAATCTCCAGTGGACAAGGGGGAAAAGTCTATACTGACGTACCTTGTCGCACCAATAAGCAAGGGAGGCGTCCGGATGTAGCCTATCTTACGCCTGAACTAGTCGCGCAGTTTGGCAAGGCAGATATATTGCCACAGAGTTTTCCGCTAATTGCGGAGATAGTTTCTCCCACTGATATTGCTGAGGAATTGTTTCTCAAAGCTCAGGAATATTTACAGTCTAGTTGCGAAGAAGTTTGGCTAGTGTTTCCTGAGAGTCGTTTAGTCTTGGTGATGACTCAAAGCCAGATATTAGGGTTTAGAGCGGGTGAGGTAGTGAGTACTCAAAGGGTATTGCAGGGTTTTAGCGTGGCGGTTGATGAATTGTTGGCTTGAGGCGACGCGATGGGATAGGGTAGAAGCGATCGCGTGTTTAACTAGTTGAATTAGGTAAAGAGCGATCGCTTCCTCCAACAAGTCTAAAAATAATCAGAAAGTTCTATAGATTATTGACGGGGTGCTATTTGCGCGACGGCAAAAGGAAGTTTCTTGATATCCTCCACAGCCATTCTTCGCTCCCAGCTCTTTCGCTCACGAATCCACTTGAAACCCGCCTGTTTTGCTTGTTCCCGCTCGTCATAGGTTACAAGAGCTTTAAAGAGAGCTTTGGGTCTCAATGCTCTCTCAAACATAGCTTGCAAGTTTTCCATGCGATCAAAAAGAGCTGCAATCAACTGGCAGTCAGTTAGTGCTCTATGAGTTCCAAAAACCCCAATGTCATGTGCTGCTGCCAATTCAATGAGAGATTGACCGGATCGGATTTGACGAGGCCACTCGAAGTCGCTACAAGTACATACCCAAGAAAGTGGTTCATTCTTGAAGTTCAATAAAGCGGGTATCATGCTCTGTCCATTTCCTGAGAGACCAAACCACTTCTTATCAAACTCGGCATTGTGCGCCACAACGAGTTCTACTCTCTGAGCCATCTGGGTTATCACCGACATCCCCTGAGCCGCTAGTTCTGCGGTCATTTCCATTAATGGTTTTGGTTTTATGCGGTTTATATGCTCTACCGGGTTACTCTCTGCCGGAAGAAGTGTTGAGAATTGCCGAATAGAGGTTTGGTGCTTCACCGAATACTCTATTGCTCCAATCTCTATGACTTGCCCTGTACTAGCTTCCAGACCTGTTGTCTCGGTATCGATGATTAAAACCCGATCAGGTACGTGAAGCTGACCGTTGGATACCGCTAACGGTTTGTGGTTCATAATGGGAGTAAGTAATTTAATACCTGCCCACCAGCTTTAGGGCGTGGTGGCTTTTTTTTGGCAATTTTGCCTACCGACATCCCCAAGCATAATCTTCCAGCCTCAAGAAAGTCAACTATCGCGGAACTATTTTCTATAGCGTCACTACTCTTATAGCGTTAATAATATACGATAGTGGATATATACTCTTACTCATTGATTAGGTTTGAAGTACCGAGTACCTATGAAAAAGATTCGCTGTAGGTTAAAGGATTTGATGGCAAAACAGAATCCGCCGCTATCCCAGTACCAATTAGCCAAAGAAACTAAGCTTAGCGTCAATGCCATCGGCAGGCTTTACAAAGAGGAGTTTGAACGGATTGACTGCAAAACTGCTGAGGCTTTGTGCAACCACTTTGGCTGTGATCTGGGCGAACTGTTTTCCTTAGAGGCTGATTCATCACAGCGAGTAACAGGCATTGAGATTCGGAAGCGGTATGCAGCAGGAGAGAGGGATTTTTCTAGGATAGACCTCACTGAAGCCAAGCTCAGTGGGATAAACCTGGCTGAGGTGCTTCTCACTGCCGCTATCTTGAAAGACGCTAGTCTGCCTGAGGCAGATCTGAGCCAAGCAAACTTAGATAATGCTGACTTAACAGGGGCAAATTTGAAAGGAGCAAACCTGAATACAGCAACCCTAAGAGGGGCAAAGCTTAGTGAAGCCATACTAGACTCGGCAAAGCTGGTTTATGCGGAACTAACTGATGCGGAACTTAGAGAAACTTCTTTGCAAAATGCAGAGCTGCGTTGGGCAAATTTGAGTGGGGCAGTATTGATAGGAGCAAGGTTAAATAACGCAAAAATGGCTAGAGTAAACCTGAATACAGCAGACTTGACCAAGGCCGAACTGAAAGGAGCAAATCTTAGTTGGGCAGATCTGCGCGAGGTCAAGCTGATTGATGCTGATCTAACAGATGCTGTACTAGAAGCAACTTGCTTAGTTAACGCTGATCTAAGTGATGCCAACCTGAGCAATGCCGACCTCAGAAGAATTGACCTAAGCAATGCCAACCTGAGCAATGCCGACCTGAGTAAGGCTAACCTGAGCAATGCCAACCTCGAAAAAACTAACTTGAGTAGTGCCGATATGATTAGTACTAATTTGTACGGTACCGACTTGAGTACATGCAACCTAAATAATATTAATCTAAGTGGCGCTGACTTAAGGAGAGTTAATCTCAGCAGTGCCGTTCTGAGGGGTGCAAACTTGAGTTACGCGAAATTAGATGACACTGACCTTAAGTATGCTGACTTAACTGGTGCTGACCTGACTGGTATTGACCAAAGCAAGCCAGATTTAAGGGGAGCAACAATGCCTGATGGTATTATTCACGACGATGGATTTAACTATGGGTCTGACTACAAGCCCAGTCCTGAAGACGAGTTAGACAAGTTACATGGCTCATTGGAGTTCTAGTTTTTAGGTTGAGATTGCTTTCGACAGGCATTTCGTTCAAGCCGGATTCGAGAAATTACGATGAATAGAGGTGCGTTAGTGGAAAAGTTAACTGAAAGAACTGCGTTTGAGGCAATGGTGTTATCCCTAAAATACTTCTACGATCGCACCCAATCTGATGAGGCTGGGGGCTAATTTCAGTTTTGAGGATGTTACAAGATAGAACAACAAATGAAACTAAACCTAACTCAATGAGACGGAGTCATTCCTAATTTTAAGTATCGTCCACTCGGAGGGAAACTTTTCCACTAAGGAGAGTGAATCAAAAAGCTATCCGATAGGGAAAAATTTAAGACATGCAAGAGCGATCACACTGATTCTTGCTGAGGCAGATGTTTTTTATCAGATTTTATCCCATTTCTGAGGATTTAAAATGAGCAATACTGAAAAAGTCCTTCAGCAAGAAAATATTTTGATTGTTGATGATAACCCTGCAAATTTGAGTCTTTTGAGTAAAATTTTATCGGATGCTGGATATAAAGTGCGTGCTGCCATCAGCAGTAAAATTGCTCTCAAAGCTGTAGAATTATCTTTACCCGACTTAATTTTGTTGGATATATTGATGCCCGATATGGATGGGTATCAAGTGTGTGAACGACTCAAATCGTCCCCAACCTACAAAAATATTCCCATTATTTTTATCAGTGCTTTGAATGAAGTGATTGATAAGGTCAAAGCGTTTTCTGTAGGGGGAGTGGACTATATCACCAAACCGTTTCAAGCTGAAGAAGTTTTGGCTAGGGTTGAAAATCAATTGCGTGTTCAACGGCTCTCGAAGCAACTTTTAGAACAAAACATCCAACTTCAGCAGGAACTTTTAGAACGACAACGAGCCGAGCAAGCACTTCGAGAAAGTCAATCGCTTCTTAAGGGAATTATCGAGGGAACCATTGACCAGATTGCGGCACTGGATCTGGAGTTCAGGTATATTGCCTTTAATACTGCCTACAAAGCCGATTTTCTCAAGATTTTTGGTCGAGATATTGAAATTGGTACAAGCTTGATCGAAGCTCTCTCTCACCTCCCCCGAGAGCAGACTAAGGCTGTAGAAATGTGGAGTCGTGCTTTGGCGGGGGACGAGTTCACTGTGATTCAGGAATTTGGAGACAGCGATCGCGAACGGAATTACTATGAAATTACCTACAGTAGCATTCGAGACTCCAACGGACAGCGCATTGGTGCATCACACATCATCAAAAATGTTAGCGATCGCATTCGAGCAGAACAAGCACTACGAGACAGCGAACGACGTTTAACGTTTGCCCTTGTCGGAGCAAAAGCCGGATGTTGGGAATTCAACCCGACAACCCATCAAACAGTTTGGTCTCATGAAAACTTTAAATTACTGGGGTATGAGCCAGGAAGTTGCGAAGTCCACTACGACAATTGGATTAATGCAATTCATCCAGAAGATCGAGAACGAGCAGAGCGATACTTCAAACAAGTCATTGAAGAAAACTCCGAATTGGCTTTAGAATACCGAGTGCTGCTGCCCGATAATACGGTACGCTGGCTCAGAGCGATCGGTCAATTCATCGAGCATGAGCGGGGAAAACTCAGCATCATTGCTGGGATACAAATAGATATTACTGAACGCAAGCAACTTGAGCAAGAACTGGCTCACCAAAAAGAGCTACTCGATGCCTTCTTTAACAGTGCTCATGTCGGTATGTGTGCGCTCGATCATCAAATGCGCTACTTCCTGGTTAATGAAGCCTTAGCAACAATTAATGGCGTTTCTGTAACAGACCATATTGGCAAGACCCTCTGGGAAATCGTACCTGATTTAGCCACTGAGGTAGAGGCAATATTCCAGCAAGTCTTAACGACGGGCCAACCCGTTTCCTTATTTGAGATCAGTGGCGAAACTTCCAAATATCCCGGTGTAACTCGAACATGGCTGGAGTCATACTTCCCGATTCGTGGTGAAACTCATCAACCGATTGGAATTGGCATGGTTGTCGTAGAAATCACAGAGCGCAAACGAGCAGAGAAAGCACTGCGAGAGAGTGAAGCCAAGTTACAGGCTATTCTCGATAATGCACCAGCCGTCATCTACCTCAAAGACCTTCAAGGCCGGCATATTCTGGTGAATCGTTACTTTCTAAACGTTTTGAATATCGCTCCAGAGCAGTGTATCGGTAAAACCGATGCTGAAATTTTCCCCCTCGATATTGCAGAGCAAATACAAACCAACGATAGGATAGTCTTGCAGTCAAAAGAGTCTTCTCAGTTTGAAGAACAAATCCTGCTTGCTGATGAGATTCACACCTATTATTCCGTGAAGTTCCCCCTGTGTGATGAATCTGGCAATCCCTACGCCATATGTGGTATTTCTACTGATGTGAGCGATCGCATCCGCACAGAACAGGCCTTGCGAGAAAGTGAAGAACGATTCCGCAATGCCTTTGACTATGGCGCTATTGGTATGGCACTGGTTGCAACAGATGGACGTTGGCTCAAAGTCAACCGAGCCTTATGCGAGATTACAGGTTACTCCGAGCAAGACTTACTAGCAAGCACGTTCCAAGCCATTACCCACCCCGACGATTTGGAGACAAACTTAGCGTTTGTCAATCAACTGCTAGCGGACAAAATCCGCGTTTACCACATAGAAAAGCGTTACGTTCACAAACAGGGGCATATTGTATGGGTACTCTTGAGTGCTTCTATCGTTCGCGATCCTCAAGGTCAGCCTTTGTACTTTATCGCTCAAGTGCAAGACATCAGCGATGTCTACGACGAGCTTCGTTTACGCAAGCAAGCTGAAGAACTGCTCAAAGCCTCACTCAAAGAAAAAGAGGTTCTGCTTAAGGAAATTCATCATCGCGTTAAGAACAATTTACAAATTGTGAGTAGTCTCCTTCAGATGCAGACTAGGCGCACTCAAGATTCACAAACATCGTTAATCTTAAAAGACAGCAAAAATCGCATTTCCTCGATTGCACTAGTTCACGAAAAATTGTATCGTTCTGATGACTTAGCAAATATTGATTTTGCTCAATATATTCCTGATTTAACCACCCATTTGTTTGAGTCTTATAAAGTTCGATTAGAGCAGGTGACTCTGCACATTCAAATTGAGGAAATATTCCTAGAAATTGAAACAGCTATTCCCTGCGGATTAATTATTAATGAGCTTGTTTCCAACTCTCTTAAATATGCTTTTCCTGGTAAGCGGAAAGGTGAAATTTATGTTGAATTTCATACGAACAAGGATGATACTCTAACGCTCATTGTCCGAGACAATGGTATTGGGATACCCGAAGAGCTTGATATCGAGACAACAACATCATTGGGATTGACTCTTGTCCAGGGATTAGCCGAGCAGCTAGAGGGAACACTCGAACTCGATCGCAGTCGGGGAACTGTATTTAAGATTACCTTTGCTGCACCCAAAGTAGCAAAGGTGAAGCGATCGCCAACTTGATACCTTAGCAGCCAGCTATTAGGAACCAGCGCAAGTTCACTCGTCCCAACTAAACACAAACGTTACTTTATTCTCTTTACCAAGGTCTATTTTGTCTTTCAACTTAAGCTGGCGGCGAGTTTGAGGCGTTAGCAGCGTGCCATTAAGGTAAGTGCCATTAGCACTTCCCAAATCTTTAATAAAGAAATAGCGTCCCTCTTCTACTGAAATCTGGGCGTGAACCCTGGAAACGACATCAGCGTTGGGGAGAGACGCAACATCGATATCAGGGGGAATGTGACCATTTGGCTTACCAATGTGAATCTCTGAACGATCAAGGGGTAAGTTGATGTAAGTGCTGGTCTGAACGTGAAACAACTTGGGTTGTTGCCTTTTTTGTATTTGTGTGCTTACCATGGCGGAACCATCACTCCAAAGCGACTTGACTGATTTTACACGCGATCGAGGGAATGAATGTTGACACGCAAACCATGATGGCTGAATCCTGATCTAGCCGTTGACTTGGAGCAAGCGACTTAATAGCAATCAGCAGCGAAACCTCAAAGGCTTTCATCCAGATATTAGAGATCTCGTAAGATTCTCCGGTTCCGCTTCAACTCTAGAGCAGTTGCCTCCATTACAGCAGCCACTTGCTCATCATTCAATTGCTCGGAAAGATTAGCCATTGTCGTCAGAATGTCAAGCCATCCAATGTCTAATCTTTCTAATTTTGCGATCGCTTTTCTTAATTTCTCAGGAAGCTTATGAGCATCAAGAAGAACTGCACTTCTAATTAAAGCGGTGCTGGGTGTTTCAAATCTGGGATTGGGTTCTGGCAACCTTTTGGAAAAAGCCACTTGCATCAGTAAAGATGAGGTGTATTGTGCTGTTTACACCCGCAAGAACTTCAAAACAGAACAAAACCCCATGCTAATTGTGCCGTTTTTTTAATCAGTGGAGCTAAATCGACCAAATGGGCAATCAGGTGATTTAATTCATAGGAACTTCTGGTGAGCGATGATGGACTATTGAAATCAGACCGATACTCTTAATTGTGAGATTTCTCTTCCCATGAGGACACTTAGCGTTGCTTTAGTTTGTCTAAGCGTTTTAATGGTGACCGCTAGTAGTCAACCCATTAACGCTAGGGATGCATCCAGAACACAGCCCGTTACACTGAGTAACAAACAAAACGTCACTCCTGTAACTGGCAAACTCGTCATTCCGCCACAGTTTGATGAAGCATACAGATTTTCCGAAGGCGTCGCTGCGGTTAAGATTGGTGACAAATGGGGCTACATCGACAAAACGGGCAAACAAGTTATCCGACCTCAATTTGAATCGGTTTCCTATGCTTATGAGAATGAAGCTAAGTCTTTTTCCGAAGGCGTCGCAGCAGTCAGCATTGGTGAAAACAAGTGGGGCTACATCGACAAAACAGGAAAATTCGTCATCCCACCACAATTTAAATATGCGACCAACTTTTCCGAAGGCGTCGCATTAGTAGGGATTGGCAACAAGAGTGGCTATATTAACAAAACCGGGAAGTTTGTGATCAAGCCTCAGTTTGAAGGTGCACAAAGCTTTTCCGAAGGCGTCGCAGTAGCCAGCATCGGCAGTAAGAGTGGCTATATTAACAAAACCGGGAAGTTTGTGATCAAGCCCCAGTTTGATCAGGCAGAAAGCTTTAAACAAGGGCAAGCTAGAGTCTGGATTGGGGAAAAGTTGCACTGTATTGACAAAACCGGGAAGCTCATTCAACCGAAATTGGGTGATTGTGGATTAATCTTCTCCGAAGGGTTAGCAGTAGTCGATAGGACTGAGGAGCCTGCTCTGTGTTCGATGCGTGGTCAATGTAATATCGGCTATATCGATAAAACAGGAAAGATAGTCATTCAGCCTAAGTTTAGTAGCGCGATCGCTTTTTCCGAAGGGTTGGCAGCCGTAGCAACGTTTGGCGGTCATGATCCAGCGCTGGGCGTTATTTTTGGCTCCTGGGGCTACATCGATAAAACAGGTCAAGTAGTTATCCCGGCCAAGTTTGAGGATGCAAAAAGCTTTTCTCAAGGCGTCGCAGCGGTAAAGATAGGCGGTAAGTGGGGCTACATCAGCCGATAACAGCAGAGGGGGCGAGAAGTTTTACTGAAGTGGGCATGAGGAAAAGCGACTCTAGCCAATGTAGATATTAGAGTCCAACTAGACAGCGAAACATGAACTTGACTCGATTGCTCGCATCGGTTTCTCTAATCACCCTTGGCTGCACTTTGACGACGGGTGTCAGGTTGGGATTAGCAGAGACAGCAACGCCCTCAAATCGCCAACCGTTAGCCCCTAACCCTTCCTCCGTTCAAATAGCGAGTTCGCCCTCTAGTTGTCCAAAACAGGGCGGTGGTGGGCCGACAATTGCTTTGTTCACAACGGCAAACTTTCAGATCTACATCTGCCAAGGAGGTACAGGGCGAGCAGATTGGCGTGAGCTAGATTACTACGGCGTGAACCGTAAGCGATCGAAGGAATCAATTAGGCTCCGGGCTATGGCGGGACAAGTGGGATATTATGCGGTGAATGGACCGACTCGCTACACCATCAACCGTTCTTTTTTAACCGTGACGCAGAACGGCAAAACCCTCCTCAAAGAGCGTGTCCTCAGTTGTGAAGGTAACCCAACAGCTTGTGAAGAACTGTAGCTCGTTATGCCTTCTGTTTCGTTCCAAGGCTCTAGCCTTGGAATGCTGCAAGAGGAGACTGGATGATAAGAATTACAGTTCTTCTACTGGAGCTACATCTTAACCTGCATTGTTAGTGCAGGGCGGCGAAAGTTTCCTATTAGCTTCCAAAAATCGAGTAGAGGTATATTCTCCTCCTCCCGGAACTGCTCCGCTAACAACTGATGAGTTATTTATGCCACAATTGACTATATGACTATATCTTGATCAGTTAGAGGCTTCTTTTCTGAAGCTATCAGAATCCTACCCTCTGCCTCTGCTCCGCAGAAACAGGATTGGGTAAAATTTTTAGCGTAATGACCTATAGAAGTGGACACAACTGGACTCGAACCAGTGACCCCTACGATGTCAACGTAGTGCTCTAACCAACTGAGCTATGCGTCCGCACAAGTTCTAATATTAACACAGTACTTTGCTAAATAGCAAGCCCTAAAAATTGTTTAACTTTTTTAGGGGGCTTGTCAATCAAAACTGAACTTAGTCCGTCTGAAAGTAGGCTGCTTTTGGTAGAATATCGGGGTTGTTCAGCCTACATCAGCATCTTTGACTCAATCAGTAGACATCTCCGGGGTCGATACCTTAGCACAAGAACTCGCGACAATCCAGCAAACCGGCTCTAAACGGATTGCTCTATTGGGGTCGCGTCATGTTCCAATTACCCATCAGAATTTAATCGAAATGATGAGCTATGCCCTAGTGCTAGAGGGCAATCGGCTCATGACTTCGGGTGCCATCGGCACCAATGCCGCCGCCATTCGCGGAGCCATGCGTGCTAATCCTAACTTGCTCACCGTGATTTTGCCCCAAAGCCTAGAGCGCCAGCCGCGAGAATCGCGAGAGCAGTTGGAAACAGTCATGCATTTGGTAGAAAATCCAGAAAACGATCACTTATCCTTAGGTGAAGCCAGTGCTCTGTGCAATCAGGAAATTGTTTCCCGTTGCCAGCAGTTGATTTGCTTTGCCTTTCATGACAGCCGTACCCTACTCAAAACTTGTGCTGATGCAGAAGAACAGCGCAAGCTAGTCACTCTGTTTTACTTTGATTGAGTTATGGATCTAACTGGTTCTGCAATTCTGCTTGACTGTATTGTTGCGGCAGCGGCTCTAATTTATGTGCCGTTTCTGGTCGTGGGCTATGCTCGTGCGAAAGTGGGATATGATACGAGCGCTCCTCGCGCCATGTTTGACAAGTTGCCTGCTTATGGACAGCGAGCGACTTGGGCTCACCAGAACTCATTTGAAGCGTTTCTGATTTTCGCTCCAGCAGCGCTAATGGCTTATATAACAGGTCAGAATTCCTCATTAGCAGTGGGAGGAGCGATCGCATTTGTCATTGCCCGATTGCTCTATTCCCTCTTTTACATTATCAACATCCCCATCGCGCGATCGCTCATGTTCGCTATTGGTTCAGCCTGTAGCGGTACCCTCTTTGTCTTAAGTCTGCTCAGTGTTAATAACCTTAATTAAGTTACTCTAACGTTTTGTAAAGGCTCAAAAAATCACGCCTTGAACTTTAAACTATTGATTGTTAGTAATAAACAAGCTTTCTATAATCTCTTATGGCTTCAACCTATTCATTTGATGTTGTCAGTGACTTTGACTACCAAGAGTTGGTCAACACCGTAGACCAAACGACGCGTGAAATCAACAGCCGTTACGACCTGAAAGATACGAAGACAACGGTAGAGTTGGGTAAGGAAGCCATTACGGTGAATACCGATAGTGAATTTACCCTAGATGCTGTTCACACCATCCTCAGAACCAAAGCGGCTAAACGCAACCTCTCGCAGAAAATCTTCGACTACGGCAAAGTCGAGCAATCTAGCGGTAATCGTGTCCGTCAAGAAATTAAGCTCAAAAAAGGAATTAGCCAGGAAATTGGCAAACAAATTAGCAAACTGATTCGAGATGAGTTTGCTAAAAAAGCACAAGCCACTATTCAAGGAGATACTGTAAGAATTTCTAGTAAATCC
>JBFLZA010000007.1:0-18371 GCA_040756535.1 Cyanobacteriota bacterium | reverse complement strand
ATTTACAGATTGTCATTCAGCGGCTAAAGCAGGAAGAGTTGCCTGTTGCTTTACAGTTTACTAACTACCGTTAATCACAACTGGGGAATAGCTGAGAATTATTTCATCAGCTCCTTACAACTAAGTCTTCTGACAACGCACTCTATCCTACTTTTGGGGCTGGAAGTGTAGCTGGGTAACTCTTGGGATAGTACTACAGCAGCACCGTCAGTTAGCTGCTGGGCTTTTTGGGTTATAGGCTCGGCTGTTTCCAGTCTTAGTGAATAGACATTTTCATAGTTCAAGCCTTACTCAAATATCCTAGCTAGAGCCTAGCTTAGGCTTAATTTTTCGCCAGTCCAGCTAAGGTGTAAAGTCGAGCTAACTTTTTACCTTAATTTTGTTTGGCCCCTGCTTTGGAGTTACCTGCTACGCTCAGTTGCTCTTCGCTTTTTGTCGTTTCCGTTGTCTCACGCCGCTCTGCAAGAGCATTTCCGATGAGCTTTAAGAGAATCCAAGAAACGGAGCGTTCTTCTTCCTGTGCCCACTCTTCAAGCTCTTTTTTCCACTCAGGTGGAATGTAGGTTGTCACGCCAGCCAGTGAAGTTTTACCGCCCATTCGAGATTTCTGTTGAGTGTCTTCTGTACGTATAGTAACGCCTTACCCTGTTATTTCGCACGAGATGCTAGGCTATGCTAAGGTATGCTAATGTAGCAATTTCAAAATTCATGAACCTCCTCAGCGAACTCCTATCCCAATCTCCTCAATCCTCCCCCGCCAAAAAGCAACGCCGTCGCATTGAACTCAAATCGCAACGTGAAATCGCCATTATGCGTCAGGCAGGGAAGATTGTTGCCACTGTATTAAAAGAAATTTCCCAGATTGTTCAGCCCGGTATGACAACGGCTGATTTAGATGCTTATGCAGAAAAACGCATCCGGGAAATGGGAGCAATTCCTAGTCTCAAGGGGTATCGTGGTTTTCCAGCAACTCTGTGTACCAGCATTAATCATGAGGCTGTACACGGTATCCCTAGCCCTGAAAGAGTAATTTGCGAAGGTGATGTTCTTAAAGTTGATACTTGCGCTTACTATCAGGGTTTTCACGGTGATTCTTGCATTGCCCTTGCCATTGGTGAGGTTTCTCCGGAAGCGGCAAAACTCATTCGCGTCACCGAGGAAGCATTAAACAAAGGCATTGAGCAAGTCAAAGCTGGAAATTATCTGCTGGATATTGCTGGTGCGGTTCAAGACCATGTAGCAGCTAATGGTTTTAGCATCATAGAAGATTTTACGGGTCATGGAGTAGGACGCAATATCCACGAAGACCCTTGTGTTTTCTTTTTTCGCACCCGCGAGTTACCTAATGTCAAGCTGCGAGCAGGAATGACGATAACAATTGAACCGATTTTAAGTGCGGGTTCTAAGCAAACGCAGTTGTTGCCCGATGGCTGGACTGTGGTGATGGCGGATAACTCCCTTTCGGCTCAGGGTGAACATACAGTACTGGTTACAGAAGATGGTTACGAAATCTTGACTGAGCGCACGCACATCTAATGCCAACTCTACATAGCACAACCCACAAGGCAGCTCAGGTGGGGTTAACCCCACTGAATTGGATGATTACCGTAACTTGACGCCTTTAGTAAATTTTAGTTACATTTATTTACATAAAGAGTTACAAAACTAAACAAAGTTAGCGGAGACACGGTTATGACTATCCTAATTGCTGTATTTGTTGTGGGTTGGGTTGCAGCTGCTGTTATCGGTACCCAAGCTTACTTCCGGGGTGAGCAGTCTAAGCCCATTCATGAGCGCAACTGGCGTTCTCAGTCCTTTGAAAAACTGGCTCAATCGGTTACTGGCACTGAAACCGACTACACTAATCGCACCCCTGCTTTTCAGGTAGACGCTTACTCCAGCCAACTTCTACCCAATCAATAATCAAGATGGGGTGATTGATGTCTACCCCAGATGCATTCATCTGTAAACTGGGCAACGCCGCTGGAATAGTCCTTTGCGGCGTTGTTACTATTAATCATTCGGACATTGAGGATGCTGCCCACCCTGACTACAGATAAATTTAATTTGCTCAGCATCTAAATTTTTGACCTTTGCAAAATTCACACCGTTAATACGGGCAAAAGAAGTAGCAGACGGTGGCTTTTCAATAAATTGATTGGCTTGAACCGACTTAGTCGCAAATACCACTCCTTGTAAATCTGCTCCTGCCAAATTTGCCCCCCGCAAGTCAGCCGTACTCAAGTCAGCGTTGCGTAACTTAGCATTTTGCAACTGAGCATCCTTGAGATTTGCTCCCACCAACTTAGCTGAACTAAAATCAGCATCTGTGAGATTAGCATTGCTCAAATTTGCCCTAGAAAGATTTGCGCCCTGCCCATTGGCTTGACTCAAATTAGCAAATGCAAACTCACTTCCCACCGCTTTCACCTGTCCCAAGCGAGCACCTTGTAAATTAGCCCGTGCTAATTTTGCCTCTCCCAAATCAGCACCGGTTAAGCTAACATCTTCTAACATTGCTTGACGCAAATCGGCACTAATCAACTTTGCGCTACTAAGGTTTGCACCTTTGAGACTGCTATTGGATAAATTGGCTCGATTCAAAACTACCCTCATTAAATTGGTGGAATTGAGCAGGGCATTCGTCAAATTTGCACCGGTTAAATCAGCATCTCTTAAATCAGCACCGCTCAAGTCGGCAATCCAATCATCAAAGGTGCCCAAGCGTCCATCTTCCCCTGGGCCGTAGAAGCGGGTATTGCGTAAACTGGCGTTGGATAGACGGGCTGAGCGAAAGTTAATGCCAGATAAAATCAGGTTGTCTAGAACCAAGGTATATTGTGCAAGACCCCCGTTAACCTGACTCAGATTGGTGCGACTCAGGTCAATGTTGTGGAGTTGGCCTGTGTAGATAGTGAGAATTTTTGCGATCGCTCTTTTTGTAGCACGTTGCCGCAACACCACCAACTGCTCAGCAGCAGATGTGCCACGACGCTGTAAGGTTTCCAAGTCATTTTGCAAAGATTGGTTCAACCGTTGCAGAGGGGCTAACGCTTCTGGACCTTTACTCACCAACGCTTGTTGAATTGCATCAATGGTACCGGGTGTCTTTTCCTGCGCCAACAAATCAATCAGAAACGGAATCGCACGGCCATCATCTAACCTTGCCAGCGCCAAGATTGCGCCTTGTCGCTCTTCTACCGCCTTGCCAGGAATCGAGCTGATTTGCTTCACCAGCGCCAGAAACACCTGATTGTCCTGTTGTTTAAACTCGCGCCGATTTGCCTGACTTTGAATATAAATTTGAGTACCGACAAAAGTTCCTAAAATCGACCCCATACTGGCAAACGCGACAATCAGCAGCGTCAAACCTGGATGTCGGCGCATCCACAGCCACAAATTAATGGGTTGCCGCTGGGGAGGTTTTGCCGTCAGAACAATAGTAGTAACGGTGCGATTGGGACGTGCCCTCCTTTCTTCCTCCTCATCCAAAGGCGGCAATCCATCTTCCAACTCTAGGGTGATGGTATTATTTGCCCCACCTCGAACAGCATTCGGGTAGGATGAAGCGCTCTTTCGCAAATCCACGACATAAGTTCCTGCTAGTTTGTCGTGTAGGGTGCGGCGTCGAGGGTTGAACAGGGAGCTAGCACTCTCAGCTAAGAGCATCAATCCTGCTAATCCCAGCAAAATTCCCACATCCGGAAAAGCACCCGTGTAGCGCCAGAGTAGATAAGCGGTTCCCACTGGTACTCCCCAACGTCCCACTGCCTCACGCCAAACAGCCCGAATTAAACCTGGAGGAGTACCATAGGCAGTAACAACTTGGACGCCAAACCACCGTTTGGGAGTGGTTTGCCCGTTTTTCCCCAACAAATAAAGCTGCCAACTTATTACCACCACTGGCATCACTAGCGCCCCGCACCAGAATAGATTGGTTAAGGGGGCAACAGGGCGAGTGAGCTGTTCCCGCAAGGGATAGCCTAGTGTTTTTGCGATCGCTTCTTCAGTAGATGCGATCGCTGGATTCAAGGGCACGGGTTCAGCTTTATAGTGTTCTTTGGCATACCAACCAATGCCATAAGGAATCAGCGCACTTGCCGCTACTAGCGAGACTTCTAACACAACAGCCGCACAACGCCGAGTAATTAGGGGTAAAACCCAGTGAAGTCGCAGCGGAATTGCTCGGCTCACCTCTTGACTATCTTCTCTTTTTATGCTGGGGTTAGCCATGTTCAACTCTCACGCGACGAGAATGGGGTTTGCACTTACTGGGGAGACTTGGGTGTAACGAAGAACTTATACACCAAGTACAGTATTACTCCTAAGATGGCAAGACTAATCAGGGAAGCAACCAATTGGAGGACGGTTTTTAACACGGAAAAGGCAACAAGAGCTGCAATTACAGCAACAGTAACTTTACCCGACTTAGGCAGAGTGTTAAACCAATTGGCAGCTTGATTGAATGCTGATTGAATTTGAGAGCGATTGACAAAGCGCTCAAAAGGTTGTCCGAGTTTAGTTTCTACCGAAAATCGAGGTGATTCTTGGTTGACTTGCTCTTCTAGCTCTTGAAGTCTGCGATCGTAGTCTCGATTGTTTTGAGGATTCATCTCTAAAACGGCTTTCACGAAAATAGAACGATACAACGAGGCAAGCATCTGGAGTGATTGTAGCTTGCTCGGACTGGATAAAATTCCACAATTTGGGTCAAAGGGATAGAAGTGTAGCGCTAGGTACCGATAGTGACAGTTTGCAAACAGGAACAACAACTCTCCCAAAATTCTAATAATTTAGGACACTTATATATAGAAGGCCATAAAAAAACGCCAGAGCATGACAAGGTCAACGCCTTTGCTCACTCTTTTAGCAGAGCTTGTGAACGATTAATTCTAACGGCGTAAGCGTTGATAAAGCAGAGTGTAATACCGAAACTTCTTGTCGGGAACCTTCCGAACCAACTCGCTCCTCCACACACCCCAAGGGCATTCTATTTCCTGGAAGTGGCACATCCCGCCCCGCTTCCTCCTTCCATTTTGGAACAGGATATTTAGCGGTCTAAAATCGATGAAAATGTTCAAACATTGGATGGTTGTTCCCACTGCCTTGGCGATGGTCTTGAGTAGTGCTGGTTTAGTACGCAGTCAACCGATACAAGTTTCGCCAGGGTTTGCACCCGACCCGTTGACCGTTAACGGCACCTCTGGAGGCTCAACGGCTAGCCAAGGTTGCGGCATGATTAACTCAAAACCCAATCATGTCCTAACTTTAAACAATAACTTTAATTACTTGCGAATTAACGTGCAAAGTCAGGGGGGTAAGCCAACGCTCTTGATCAAAGGCCCCAATGGCTCCCCAACTTGTGTGCCTGCCGATAGTCTTTCTGGGGGAAAGATTCAATATCCAGGATATTGGGAGAAAGGCAGCTACTCCCTCTACATCGGCGATTTGGGTGGGGGTCAACATCAGTACACCTTATCCATCACTCAAAAGCCTTAATCTAAAAAACCTGACTTTTCCAGAAAGTTCTTGTACCGAGTCAGCAAGGTGGAGAAGATGGGGAAGATATCCTATTGAAAATCCGCACGCTCTATATGAGCGGCGGATTTTTGAATTATGGGAAGTTGGCGCGAGACGACTATTTAGCTGGTGTCCTTGACGCTGAGGGACGGTCAACAATTTGCAAGCGCTGCGTAATCATGGTTATGCCCCCTTCTCGAATCAATACTGCCGAAACCCAGTGATTGGCTGGTTTCATCGGGGCTTTACCCACCTTAAAAATTCCCCCTGCTGGCAGCAAATCTAAGTCAAATTTCGAGGGTTTGGTATAAAGATCGGGCTTAGTCGGTTCTTCTAAAGCCGCTCCTAGCAATAAGTCATCTCCCAAAGGTTCTTTGACAATAACATCAAAGTTAAACTGTTGACCGGGACGAACCTGTTCAGGTAACTGCACGTCTATATTGGGAGGATTTGCCCCTGACATTTGCTTGGTTGTTTCTCCCAAAATGTCTTGTTGAACAATTTTTTGGTTTTCCAAGCGCTGACGCGATCGCAAATTGGATTCTAGTCTTATGGTCATGCCGTCGCTTTGCTGGGTACCCGTGATAGAGGTCACTGTTTCTGCAACAATACCATTACCCTCTTGCTTCCAGTCTTTAATTTCCGTGCGGTAATTCAATTGAGGGTAGCGCTTCCAAAGTTCGCTCAACGCTTTCTCCATAGCAGAACGGCTCAAGCCATCGGAATTTTTGAAATTAGCACTGTAGAACTGCATCACCGCTTGGACATCTTTGCGATTCGCGGCCGCATCAATTTGCGATAGAGTCTCTTTAAGCTGAGGAGGTGCAGTTTCAGGACTTGCGGCATGAGCCTTAATCGCTAATCCTGCTGTTAAACCTACAGTTACAAGAAAAGATATTGACCCCTTGAATGAGAGCGTCTTGGCAAGAGATTTCAGAGGCTGGGAGAATCTTGGCATAGAAGTGGCTCGGTTGTGCATTAGGAAAATAGTAGGAAATAGCTGAATCCAAGAAATTGGCTTCTAAATGCTGAAAGAGTAAGGAGGGTATATTCGTCAATTTACGGCTGATTTTTGATTGTAGCCGGAGGAGAGGCAAGAGCGATTTTTGCCTTAGAGCATCGGTGCAGTAACCCGAAAACTCAGCTTTGAGGAAGACGCTCCTGACACGGGGATGAAATATACTTTTCCGTTAATCTATATATCAGTTTATTTGTCAACCTCTATTACTGGACTGGTGCTGTAGCTCTCCTATCGGGGAGCGAAATGCTGCTCTACTGAACTTAACAACACTCTCGTTCAATTGCCACTAACTTAGATGGCATAGGGGTGGCGAAAGCTGCTGGATCGGCAAGGGGGAGATGGGTATGAATCAGCCAAGCGATCGCACTGATAAACGTCCGGGTAGTTTTAACCTCGCACAGTACCAGAGTAAAGACCGCTCTATCGATTTGTTGCAGGCGCTGTTCAATGAAGCGCTTGATGCCATAGCGATCGCAAATGATGCAGGTACCTATATCGATGTCAATCCGGCGGCTTGTGAGCTGTTCGGATTGTCACGGGACGAACTATTGGGTCGCAATATCTCCAATTTTGCAGAACCGGGTTTTGACTTTACCCTAGCGTGGCGTGGTTTTTTAGAGCAGGGACGGGTGAAGGGTGTGTTTCGCCTCCGGCGTCCAGATGGGACTGTGCGGGAAACAGAGTTTGCGGCAACGGCTAACGTTGTACCTCATTGTCATTTGTCAATTTTGCGGGATATTACTGAACGCAAGCAAGCTGATATGCAAATTCACCTCTTAAATGCCGATTTGGAACAACGGGTAATTGAGCGGACAAAGCTACTCAGCCTTGCCAATGAGGAATTAAGACAAGAAATTCAGGAACGCAAACGAGCCGAAGTAGCGCTGCACCTGCAAACTCAACGGGAGCGGTTAATGGTAGGCATCGCCCAACACATTCGCCAGTCTTTAGACCTTCAAGAAATTCTTAATACCACGGTTCAGGAAGTACGACAATTTCTCGTTTGCGATCGCGTTTTGATTTATCGCACTCACTCCGATGGCACAGGAAGCGTAATCACAGAAGCTTTAGCTCCGGGTTGCTCTGCCATCCTGGGACAACCTCTACCAAAAGAAGTCTTTCCCCAAGAATTTCATCAAATCTACTGCCAAGGTCGAATTCGTACCGTTACCGATGTTGAGTGCGATGAAATGTCACCCTGTCTGGCGGATATGCTCAGGCAGATTGGAGTCAAATCCAAAATGGTTGTTCCCATTGTTCACGGAGAAGCGCTATGGGGATTATTGATTGCTCATCAGTGTGGACAATCAAGGCAGTGGCAACCGTGGGAAGTTGATTTACTCTCGTCCTTAGCTACTCAAGTGGCAATTGCAATTCAGCAAGCTGAACTCTATTCTCAGCTAGAAGCAGAATTAAGGGAGCGTACACAGATACAGCAAGAACGCGATCGCTTCTTCAACTTGTCGCTGGATATGCTGATGATTGGGAACCTTGATGGCGACTTCGTCTATGTCAACCCAGCGTGGGAGGCAACCTTGGGTTTTACTTCCCAAGAGTTAACCACTCAGTGTTTCCTCAAATGGGTTCATCCGGCAGATCGAGCAGCTACTCAGGTGGAAATGGAAAAGCTAGCGGCTGGGATTACAGTTCAGTCTTTTGAAAATCGTTTTCGTTGTCGAGATGGTTCTTACAAATGGTTGTCTTGGACGGCTGTACCCTTTCTGGAAGAACGGTTAGTTTATTGTGTTGCTCGTGATGTCACTGCTCGCAAGCGCATGGAGGAGGAATTAAGAGAAAGCCAGCAGAAATATCAAACCCTATTTGAAATCTTGCCGATTGGGATTTCCATGACTGATGCACAGGGAAATCTCATGGAAGCCAATCCCTCTTCCGAGAAAATTTTAGGGCTATCTATCGCCGAGCATAATCAGCGCCAGTACGACGCTCCAGAATGGCTTACCTTTCGACCTGATGGCACAGTCATGCCAGCCTCAGAATTAGCCAGCGTCAAAGCTTTAACAGAAAACCGAATTGTTGACAATCGTACAGTGGGAATTGCCAAGCCCAATGGTGAGATCGCTTGGTTGAAAGTTACGGCTGCACCCCTTCCTTTACCGGGTTATGGGGTAGCGATCGCTTATATGGATATTACTGAACGCAAGCTGGCAGATCAAGCGCTCCAAGAAAGCGAAGAACGGTTCCGAGCCACCTTTGAGCAAGCAGCTGTTGGTATTTGTCATTGCAGTTTAGAGGGTCAATTTCTCAAACTCAACCAAAAGTTTTGTGACCTTGTGGGTTACACCCAGGAGGAAATGCTCAACCACACTTGGATGGATATTACCTACCCTGAAGATCTCAAGGTAGATTTGGACTACGTTCGCCGGGTGCGGGCAAGGGAGATTGAAACCTACTTGATAGAGAAGCGCTATATTCGCCAAGATGGCTCGATAATCTGGGTTAATCTGACTGGCTCTTTCGTGTATCAATCGTCCGGTGAGCCTAAGTACGCGATCGCTGTCATTGAGGATATTAGCGATCGCAAGCGGATGGAGCAGGCATTAAGAGAAAGTCAACTGAAATATCAAACTTTGTTTGAAATCTTACCGATTGGCATTTCAATTACTGACAAACAGGGCAATCTGATTGAAGCCAATCCGGCTTCTGAAAAAATTTTAGGAGTATCCATCACTGAACGGCTTAAGCGTGACCCCAAATCTAAAATCAAAAATTTACAAGCCTCTGAATTCATTCATGGGGACAATCTAAAATCTAAAATCCAAAATCCAAAATTGGGTGACAAGGATGCTCTCAAGAAACTCGTTGGGGAGCACAGGAATGGGGGAGCGGAGGAGCCGGGGAGCCGGGGAGCCGGGGAGCCGGGGAGCCGGGGAGCCGGGGAGCCGGGGAGCCAGGGAGCGGGGGAGCCGGGGAGCGGAGGAGCCGGGGAGCTTGAGGAGCTTGAGTTTCTTTCATCTATAACGGGAGCGAAGCGCTCGTGGAGTGTTCCTAAATGGCAAATTATCCGCACGGATGGCACTCCGATGCCAAGGGCAGAATTTGCCTCGATTAGAGCCTTAACTGAAAACCGAGCAATTGAAAACCATGAATCGGGACTGGTCAAACCCAATGGAGAGATTACTTGGTTGAGTGGCACTGCTGCACCCATTCCTATCGCAAATTATGGAGCAGTGGTTGCTTTTGTGGATATCACGGAACATAAACAAATCGAAGAAAAATTACGTCAGAGTGAATTCAAACTCAAAGAAGCGCAACGCATTGCCCATATCGGAAGTTGGGAGTTTGATATCAATACTCAAAAAATTACTGGCTCAGAGGAAACATTCCGCATTTTTGGCCTCGAACCTGACCCATCGGAACCCAATTTCACCGAACCTCTGCACCAACAGATTCATCCCGATGATGTAGGGCTATGGCAAACCACTGTCGAGCAAGCGATTGTGAACCATCAACCCTATGAAATAGAATTCCGGATTCTGCGCCCCGATGGCTCGATGCGATATGCTATGGCACGAGGAGAGGCGTTAGTCAATCAGCAAGGGCAAGCAGTTCGGCTGTTTGGCACGATATTAGATATTAGCGATGCCTATCGGCAAGCTACGCAACGCAAACAAGCAGAAATCGCCCTGCAACAACAAGTAGAACGGGAACACCTTTTAGGGCAGATTAGCCAGCGTATCCGTCAGTCTTTGAAATTGTCAGAAATTCTCCAAACCACAGTCAATGAAGTCCGAGAATTTCTCCAGACTGATAGAGTCATTATTCATCGTTTCCGAACTGATGGCAGTGGTCAAATTGTCGTAGAGTCTTTAGCTCCGGGTTGGATATCTACACTAAAATGGACGCTTAGCGACCCTTGGATTATTGATCGGCAGTTCCAACAGCAATCTCCATCTCTCAGTATTCAAGCGATCGAAGATGTCTGTGCGGCTGGTTTAGCTCAGCATCACATTCAGTTATTAAAATCGTTTCAGGTCAAAGCTATTTTAGTGGTACCCATCCAAGTAGGGAAAAAGTTGTGGGGGTTACTCATTGCCCATCACTGCCAAGAACCTCGACGGTGGCAGCAATGGGAAATCGATCTACTTTCCTCTTTAGCCAACCGAATCAGTATTGCCATCCAACAATCGGAACTCTATCGTCAGTTAGAAGTTCAACTGACTGAACTCCAACAGACACAAGCGGCACTACAACAAGCTAAACTTGCCGCAGAAGTGGCTAGCCGTGCCAAAAGTGAGTTTCTGGCTAATATGAGCCATGAATTGAGAACCCCTCTCAATGGGATTTTAGGCTATACCCAACTGCTGAAAAAAGATACAAACTTAACAGATCGACAACAAAATAATTTGAGTATCATTCAGCAATGTGGGGAACACCTGCTGACTTTGATTGAAGACATTTTAGACCTTTCCAAAATAGAAGCCCAGAAAATAGAACTCATGCCCACAGAGTTTCATTTTCCTAACTTCCTCCAATGTATTGCCGACCTCTTCCGCATTCGTGCCGAACAAAAGGATATTTCCTTTATCTATGAAGCTGTTTCTCCACTTCCTCAAGGTGTCATTGCAGATCCCAAAAGATTGCGACAAGTGCTGATTAATTTGCTCAGCAATGCCGTCAAGTTTACCAACAGGGGTAGGGTAACGTTTAAAGTCGGCTATTTGTCAAATCTTCAATCATTAGCAGATGGCCAAAGACTAATGACGAATGGCAAAGGACTCAGGACAATTCGTTTTCAAGTAGAAGATACAGGCATTGGTATTCCTCCCAGGCAAGTCGCAGAAATCTTTTTACCGTTTCATCAAGTTTGCGATCGCACCCATTCTACCGAAGGAACCGGACTGGGGCTTGCCATCACTCAGAAATTAGTCCAACTCATGGATAGCAAGATTCACGTTAGAAGTACTTTGGGTGAAGGCAGCATTTTCTGGTTCGATGTAGATTTTCCTGAAGTTGCAGGATGTGAGGAAGCGAGTCTATCCCAGTCAATCCGATATCTCGGCTTCAAAGGTAGAAAGCGCAAAGTGTTGATTGTCGATGACAATCCAGTCAATCGCTCTTTTTTACGACAACTACTAGAGCCTTTAGGGCTAGATGTTCTTGAAGCTGTAAACGGTCAAGACGGTTTGTACAAAGCTGTAGAGTTCCAGCCTGATTTAATCTTAATGGACTTGGTAATGCCAGGATTAAATGGGTTTGAAGCAACTCGACAACTGCGACAATTACCTCAGTTTAAAAATGTGGCAACAATAGCTATGTCAGCTAATGTTTTTGAGTCTACAAAGCAGGAGAGTTTAGCAGCGGGTTGCCAAGATTTTCTGCCCAAACCTGTACAAGCTGAACACCTTTTAGACGCCATCAGGGTGCATCTCGGGATTGAAGGCATTTACCAAGAATCCCAGTCCTCTAGCACAGTTGATTCCAGCCTTTCTCCCCCACCTCTTGTGCCTCCGCCACCCTCAGAACTTACCGTTCTCTACAAATTAGTTAAGATGGGCGATATTACAGGTATTCTTGACCAAGTTAATCAACTCGAAAAATTTAATACAAAATTTGTAGCGTTTGCCACTCAAGTCCGTCAACTCGTCCAAGGGTTTAAGTTGAAAGAGCTGCGGGGAATAATTGAAAATTATTTACAGGAAAATTGATGATTTGTTAGCAAGAAATTTCATGGCTAAAATAACTGGATTTAATTAATATATAAATTTATTGTCAAGTTTATATGAGTGAGAAAAAGTCCGAAAAAGGCAGGCTCCTCATCATTGAGGACAATCCTACTAACTTAAGCATACTGTTTGAGTATTTAAATAATTTTGGCTTCAAAGTTTTTGTGGCAACCGATGGGGGGACGGCACTAGAGCAAATCGCTCTGACTCAGCCAGACCTTATCCTTTTAGATGTGATGATGCCGGGAATTGATGGGTTTGAAACCTGCCGGAGATTGAAAGACAACCCGCTAACCCAAAATATTCCAGTCATCTTTTTGACCGCGCTTTCCGATACAGTAGATAAAGTCCAAGGGTTTCAGATTGGAGCAGTTGATTACATTACTAAGCCTATTCAATCAGAAGAAGTATTGAGCCGTATTCAAACTCACCTAACTATCCGCAATCTACAAAGACAACTGCAAGAAAAAAACGAAGAATTGACCCAAATTAATCAAAATCTCGAACAACTGGTTAATGCCAAAACTAAACAGCTCATCAATCAGGAAAAAACGGCTATAATTGGCCGCCTAACTCAAGGAATCGTTCATAATCTCAAAAATCCCGTTCAAACTATCTTGGCATATAAACAAGTTGCTGATTTGAAAGCAGACAGGGTTGATCGAGAAACTCTCTTAATTTACATTCATAAAATGGCTGATGCTGCCAAAAAAATTAATCAAATTATGGACAGCTTGTTGCAAAAGCACAAATTAGATCAAACGAGCTATATTAAACCTGTAAGTGTCAATAAAGTTTTACAAGATTTATTAGAACTTTTGAAGGCAAATTCTCAATTTGAATGCAGGGTCAATAAAGACTATATTTTTGATTCAACTATCCCGGAATTACCTTTAATTTATAGTGAAATTTTTCAAGTATTTGACAATTTAATGGGTAATGCCTTAGATGCGATGTGGGATAAGGAAAATCAAAATCTGACTATTGTTACAAGGCAAGACCAAGAGTGCGTATATATTGAGTTTAGAGATACAGGTCATGGGATAAAAAAGGAAGATATCCCCAATATTTTTGACCCTTTTTACACCTCTAAGCCTGTTAAGGGTGAGGAAAAAGCAGCAGACGAACCCACAGGCACAGGGTTAGGGCTTTATATCTGCTTGGAAATTTTACAACCTTTTGGGGGAGACATTTTAGTCACGAGTGAAGTCGGACAGGGAAGCATCTTCACAGTAGTTTTGCCTAAAAAAAATCAATTGTAGAACGGTAAAAGGGCCACAGAATCATTCTTCCTACTCCGAGAGTCCCCTTGCCCCCCTGCTTTCTTAAAAAGGGGGTAATTACCTGAAATTGGGTATGATACTAAATCCACTTTTATAACCCCCCTTTCAATGCAAGTGATTTTTCTCCCCCAGCCTCCGGGAGCTTCCGAGAGTTCCCCCTGCTTTGAGAAATTTACCGGATAGTGGATTGGGAAAAGAGTAGGAAATATTTTAATAGAAGCAATTGGCTGGTAAAGTCTCAGAGGCAGAGATGGTATATTCGCTAAGAAGTTATAACGAATTGTCAAACTGACTTGAGAGTAGAGCTGACCGTAGGAGAGAAAAAAACTTTGCATCACCAACCGATTCGATTGCTGATTGCGGCTAGTGGTACTGGGGGGCATTTGTTTCCCGCGATCGCTCTAGCTGATCAGTTGCCAGATTATAAAATTGAGTGGCTAGGTGTCCCCAATCGTCTAGAACGAGAGTTGGTACCCACTCAGTATCCCCTGCACACCATTCCTGTAGAAGGCTTTCAACAACGCTTTGGGCTAGGTACACTACGTATCTTTGGACGCCTTGCTGGTTCGATCTTACAGGTGCGGCAACTCCTCCAAGCCGGAAAATTCGATGGTGTCTTTACCACGGGTGGGTATATCGCAGGGCCAGCCATTATTGCTGCAAAGATGCTGGGTTTACCTGCCATTCTTCATGAGTCGAATGCGATTCCCGGTAAGGTGACGCGCTGGTTTAGCCCTTTATGTAGTGCGGTGGCTTTAGGATTTGAATCGACATCTAAGTACTTACCCAAGGTAAAAACCACCTATGTGGGAACACCTGTACGTTCCAGCTTTCAGCAACCCCAAAAGCTTGATTTGCCAATTCCTGAGGACGTACCGTTAATTGTAGTGGTTGGGGGTTCTCAAGGTGCGATCGCAGTCAATCAACTCGTGCGCCAATGTGCCCCCGCTTGGTTAGAATCCGGTGCCTGGATTGTCCATTTAACCGGGGAAAAAGACCCCGACGCCCAAGCACTACAGCACCCTCAGTATTTCTCTATGCCATTTTATAACAATATGGCAGGGTTGCTTCAGCGATCGAATCTTGCCGTTAGCCGTGCTGGTTCGGGTTCATTGACTGAACTGGCCATAACGCAGACACCCGCTATTTTGATACCCTATCCTTTTGCGGCAGAAGATCATCAAGCCTTTAACGCTGCTAGCTTTGCCAGTACGGGTGCTGCTTTGGTGTTTCGTCAATCTCAACTAACGTCCCAACTGTTGGAAAGCAAGGTATTGCATTTACTCCAGTCTCCTCAAGTGTTGCAAGACATGGCCCAAAAAACGGGTTCCCTTGCTGTAACCGATAGTGCGGAACGATTAGCCAACTTGGTGCGTCAGCAATTAGAATTCAAACGGCTTTAAAGAGAGCTGACGAGTTCATTACCTATCGGTTTTATGGTTCCAGTTGAAAACAAGCCCTCCCTGATTCGCTCTCTTCCTGCTGCTTTGGTTGTCATTCGCTTTCTGATTTCTCCCTTGTTGTTGTGGGATGCGATAGACGGCCAGACAAGCATTTGGTTCATTTCCGGTTACATGATTGCCTTTGTCTCAGATATCTTTGATGGCATCATTGCACGACGCCTCAATGTCAGCACAGCTCAACTGCGTCAAGCGGATAGCTGGGCTGATGTGTGCCTTTATCTATGCATTGCAGGGAGTACGTGGTTAACCCATTCCGATATCGTGATTGCCTTCGCTGTACCCTTGTTGCTGGTGGTTTTCGTTCAACTCGTCTGGTGGGTTGCCAATTTGGTGAAGTATGGAAAACCTGCTAGCTATCACACCTACTCGGCAAAACTTTGGGGAATCACGCTTTTTATAGCTACAGTTGCCCTATTTGGGTTTAATTATGCAGGGTTAACCTTGTGGCTAGCGATTCTTGTCGGTATTATCCACACCCTAGAAGAGATCGGGATGACACTACTTTTACCGGTGTGGAGTCATGATGTTTTGAGTATCGTACACGCCTGGGAGCTTCGGAAGTCGTCAGTGACATCCTCGTACGCTGAATCAAAGATTACAGCGTAGGCTTCCCAAAATCACTTTTGGGCATTCCTAGTTTTTCCCCTTCGACTACCAAAAGGGGGTTTCGCCTCTGACCTAGACGGAGTTTCCTTCGTCCCCGGCAGACCGACTGCATAGGCGTTTTCTATTCCGCAGAGTCCCTGCGTACTGATGAGTTCTAGACCACGCAACCTGATTACTTCTGATGCTGCATGATCTCTATCTGTTTCATACCCACATTCACTACATCTATGAACTCGTTCGGAAAGCTCTTTTTTCCCTGTGTGCGTGTTGCACTTGGGGCAGGTTTGAGACGTTCCATCGGGATTGACACGGAGGAAGTAGACTTGATGTTTCTTGGCTACCCATTCCAGCAGATTGAGGAACTGACCGAAAGCCGCGTCAAGGGTATGTTTTCTCAACATTCCTCGCCCCATTGCTTTCAAGTTCAAATCCTCAACAAACACCATCCCGATACCTTCCTTGGTACACAGGTGGTTAGCCAGTTTGAACTGCCAATCTTTCCGAACATTAGCGATGTGGTTGTGGCATCTGGCAACCTTAATTCGAGCCTTCTCGCGGTTCTTAGAACCCTTTTTCGTTCTGGCATACTTGCGTTGCAGCAATTCCAGCTCGCGGTACAAGGATGTTAGGAATCGGGGTCTAGCGATCAACTCTCTGTCCGAGGTTGTCAAAAACTTCTCCAGTCCCAGGTCGATACCAATGGCATCCCCGTGAGGTTGAGCATCAGGTATCGAGTCGGGAGACTCTATCGTCAACACCACTTCCCACCTACCCGCTTTCCTCAATACTCTTGCTTGCTTGACCACGAACCCTTCTGGGATAGGTCGATGCAAGTTGATGGGTGTCTTCCCAACCTTGGGAAGGCTGATTTGCCTTAGCGAAGCGGACGCAGCCGAAGGTGAGTACCCTGTGATTGGGTTGGTTTTGAACTGAGGAAACAGCATGGACTTCATCTGCCCAAACTTCTTGAAGCGAGGAAAACCAAATCCCCGTTCTTGGAAATAATTCCAAGCATCGTGCAATCTACGGATGGTAGTTTGCAGAACTTGAGACGGGGCTTCTCCCAATTTTGGGAAGTCTTTCTTCGCTTTGGGAAGTGCGTTTTGTTGAGCGTAGTAGGTGGGAAACGGTCTGTCGGCTGGAATGATGTATTCTCGTTCCAGTGAACAATAGTCCAAACTACATTTACGCGAATTGACCCAATCCTTTATTTCTCGCAAAGCGTAGTTGTACACATTGCGAGATATTTCCAACCAATTCAGCATTGTTTGCTCTTGGGTGGCGTCGGGATAAATTCGGTAGCAGTAGTTCATAATGAAAGCCATTTCACTAAATCTAACGCAGAACTACGAGTCTATAAACCTACACACATTGCCGATTTTACTGGGATTGACCGAATAAAATCGGCTTGGGGGAGTCCATGTATCCCGACGCTGAATCATAGATTACAGCGTGGGACTTATAGCTCCCTCAAACCCCCTCAAAAGTTAAAAGTCTAAAAAAGTATCCCCTGCTTCAAAGCAGGGGTGAAGAATTTTCACTGACGGACGACAACTGTTGTGCCAATAGAGGCCCAATTGTATAACCAACGCGCACTCGGCACCCGTAAGTTCACGCAACCATGACTTACTGGTGTACCAAATCGATTGTGCCAGTAAGCACCGTGCAAGGCATAGCCTCCAGAATAGTACATGACATAAGGAACGTTGGAGACGTTGTAGCCTTGGCCTCGCATTCGCGTTTTGCGGTGCTTGGATTGAACTCTAAAAGTACCACGGAGAGTCGGCGTGCGCCGCTTTCCGGTTGAAACCATAAAGGAGCGTACCCTCTTGTTCCCATTCCATGCGGTTACTCGCTGAGCCGAAAGATCTACTTCAATCCAGCGGCCTGTGCGTTGTCGTCGGGCAATGAGCATCTCAGGAGCAGCACTGGGCTGGGTTTCCACGTTGGCTTTCCCAGCAAATACGGGAAGAGTCCAAGTTGCTACAACCGTCAGAGTTAGCGCTGCACCAAACAAGAAGGGTTTCGATCTAAGGGTTCCCCTTGAGGGGCGATTTTTGTCGATCATGTCCCACCCTATAACAATTGTTCGGGAAGAGTGAGATAGTTTTGGTATCTCAGCAATGTTTGGAAAAACTTGCACTACACATTCTAGCTGTCAATGTCGAGAAATCATCACTCATTTTAGAAAAATCAGTATTTTTCGGGTTTCTAACTCATGTTTATGAGTTTTTTCTTAAAATTCCTTGTAATCTTCTATACAGAGCTGTGATACATAGCAGCGAAAAGCTGTTCAGATTCCAGCGTAATTTCACGATAAGTAAAAATACTTAGGGTTAACGAAAGCTTTGGATTGATGGCATTAGTTAAGATTTGCATAAAGATTTAATTGAGTGGGAGAGGCTAACACAAAGGGGTAAACCTAATTCGTAATTATGAATTCGTAACTCGTAATTAAAAATGAATAAAAAATCACGAAAAATATCATGTTACCTATATTCATTTGGTGTTTAAATTCCCATCTGTTAGCGTAGCGAGCCGCAGGCTTTATTAATTGCGAATTACGCATTACGAATTCTTCATTTTTTCTTTTCATAGCTATCAATCGCCTTCAAAGATTAAAATTGAGCTACGCTAGCTCTAACAAAAAATGGTATCCTCCTCTCCTCCCTTTTCTGACATTCAGAATCATTGGGCACGCTCATTCATTGAAGCCTTAGCTGAGCGTGGCATTGTTAGTGGTTTTCCGGATGGGAGTTTTCGTCCCAATATCTCAATGACTCGTGCTGAGTTT
>JBFLZA010000006.1:0-35989 GCA_040756535.1 Cyanobacteriota bacterium | reverse complement strand
TGCTGCTTCCCACAAGTCGTAAATCATCTCCCGTTCACGGAAGATGTAGAACAGAGGGGTTCCTGCACCGACATCAAGGAGGAAAGAACCCAACCACAGCAGATGATTAGCAATCCGGTTCAACTCCAGCATGATGACGCGGATATAGCTAGCACGTTTGGGCACTGGAATATCGGCTAACTTTTCTGGGGCATTAACGGTGATGGCCTCGTTGAACATCCCTGCCGCATAGTCCCACCGACTAACGTAGGGAACGAACATGATATTGGTGCGGTTTTCGGCAATTTTTTCCATGCCTCGGTGCAGGTAACCCATCACGGGTTCGCAATCGATGACATCTTCTCCGTCAAGGGTAAGGATGAGTCGGAAGCATCCATGAGTAGAAGGATGGTGAGGCCCCATGTTGAGAACCATGGGTTCAGTTCTCGTTTCAATTTTCGACATGGTTTCCAGCTTGTGTTGAAACTACAGTGGATTCGGAGGAAACGTTAGTTAGGTTTGGAGAGTACGGGGAACTGGAGTGAAGGGATTTGGGTATTCCTCTTGTTGATTGAGGGGTTACTTTCAGTGTGTTTCAGCAATCTGATGTGTGCCAGTAAAGATAAAGGCGTTAAGGTGCTAACTTAAGTTTTTGATGCGGTTAATAGCGCTGTTACTCTTGCTCTGACTGCATTACAGGTTTTGGAGCAGTGATAGGGGATAGTTGGATAAAAACCTTTTGTAGGGGCGGGTTTAGCCAAAAATGTTGGCAACGAACCGAACACAGAACTCTTCAAACTCCCCTAGTCAACCGAAGGTTATCGGTGATATGCATAATCGATCGCTAAACCCGCCCCTACATCATGCTTGTGGATTTGCAATTTGATGGGAGTGCGATCGCTTTTGTATTCCTAAAAGTACCCTGATGGGTACTGTCATCCCTCAACCAAATTTTTAAGCTGGAGAAAAGACTCTTTTAATATATTCATGGCTATCGAGTCATCGATGGATTTCAAACTATGGTTAACGAACTTATCGATTTAATCCAAGCTTTTATAGGATGAAATAAACTGTAAATCTTCCTTCTTGTTCAGCTCGGAAAATTGTTACTTATGTTACAGTGGCAATTCTCAATTTTTTTGATTCGATAATTGCTGATTAGACACTAATACATGAGTAATCACTAACAAAAAAATAATAAAACTTCGCAAACCGTAACCTTCAACCTGCTAACGTTCAACTTAATTTTATGCCCCACCAAGAAGCACTGACGGTACTTGCAAAAATTAAGCCAGGGGAAACGGATAATCTCAAAAATTTACTGGGAAGTATTAGGGAAAACCGGAAGCGGGAACCCATAATTCCCTTTAACCAATTCAACACCATACACTTTGCCCGGTTGATGATTCTCGACCAGACCGAAGATTTGGACGGAAACATCATTCAACCGCAACTGGCTTTTTTAAGCAACTTTGATGCCCCTTTAGATCGACATCTCCAAGACCTAGCAACGATTGCTGGCGAGAGCTTTGACCTGATTTTTAGTCACTGTGAAGGCTATCCTGCCCTCGATGAACGAACGCCCGAAAATCGGATAACTTATTTGCGATCGCATTTAGTAAACAGCAAGCCCTTCTACATCAATACTAGGGGTCGGACTGTGCAGCAAATCCGCCAAGAAGCTCAACTGCGAGATGCCATTGAAGAATTTCTGGACAGTCAAGATTGGTCAGGTCGAGATGTGATGGAAGTTCGGGCAGTGATTCAGGAATTTGTGCTGAGCAATCCAGATTTAAGTTGGGCTGAGTTGCCGCCGGAGGAACCTGAATTGTCTTGGAGACTCAAAGAAACCCTCCATAAAATAGGCGTTCCCATCGTTGCACTCCTCCTGTCACCCATCATCCTGGTAACCTTACCCATCGGCTTAGTACTGCTACGCATGAACGAAGAACGAGAAGTTCCAGATACATCCAAAGCTGACCCCGAACAAATTAGAAGACTTCGCGCTGACGAAGACTTCGGAGTGCAAAATCAAATTATTGCGATCGGTAATTTTAAAGGGGGATGGTTCCGCAAGATTACTTCCAGACTGGTCTTAGAATTAGCGGATTACGCCATCCGCCATATCTACAACCAAGGCAGTTTATCAGGTCTAAATACCATCCACTTTGCTCGTTGGGTCACTCTCGATGAAGGGCGACGTTTGTTTTTCACCAGCAACTATGATGGCAGCCTAGAAAGTTACATGAATGACTTTATCGACAAGGCATTTTGGGGATTAAACGCCATCTTCAGTAACGGGGACGGATTTCCAAAAACTCGCTGGTTGTTCTTCGGTGGTATTCAGGATGAACAAGCCTATAAAACCTTTCTCCCAACACGTCAAATCCCCACGCAAGTTTGGTATTCCGCCTACGAAAACCTCTCTACGGTCAATATTAAAAACAACGAAATGATTCGACGAGGACTTTTTGGTTCCATGAGTCGGTCGGACACCGAGGAGTGGCTGCGGCGATTTTAAAGCGCTTACAGCACGGGGAAAGGGGAAAGGGGAAAGGAAAAAGGTTAACAAGCTCTGTGTAATATCATGTCCGGAAAATCACCCGTAATATATGTAGGGGCGGGTTTATGTAATAAGTTAGCTAGGCACACCGATAATTCTCACTTCATACCCGCCCTTCGACTTGGTTTTATTTGGGTTAATCAGGCGGACATGATATTACCCTTTAACCTATCGAGAGTTCGCGAAGTAATTTCTCCTCTCCTTAGTACTGAAAATAAGGAATCCTCGCTCACCCATTGTTGAAGCAATAACGTTACCTCTGCAAAACCTAGCTTAATTGGTGAAACAGTTATCAATAGGAATCATCATTATATGTACACACTTGACCTTGAGGATATACAGGGACTGATCATATACGGTTACGGGAAGCTAGCAGCTTCGTGCTTCGTACTGCTTCAAATTACCGATGCTAACGCTGCAAAAAACTGGCTCGGCAAGCTAGCGGATACCCTCACAAACGCTCAAGTTAATCCATCAGACATCGGCAAAGAAACCTGCCTCAATATTGCATTCACCCATGAAGGATTAAAGGCGTTGGGTTTGGATGAACAGACGCAGACTCTGTTTTCCAATGAATTTCAGGAAGGCATGACTGCGACTGAACATCGCAGCCGCCTTCTTGGCGATTTGGGAGAGAGTGCGCCGGAGTACTGGGAATGGGGAGGACACAATACACCGTCGGTTCATATCCTACTCATGCTCTATGGAATTGACCAAGCGACGCTTGATGATTTCTACGAGACTCACGCCAAAACTTTTGAAAGCGGCGGAGTCCAGTTGATTCGCAAGCTAGATAGCTGCCGAGTCCCGAAACGTAGAGAACATTTTGGCTTCCGTGATGATGTTGCCGACCCTGTCATTGCTGGAACCAATAAGCCAGGAACTCCAGAGAACACCATCAATGCTGGAGAATTCATCCTGGGATATCCCAACGGGTACAACCAATACCTCAACAGTCCAACGGTTAAAGCCGAACGGGATAAGCAGGGATTTCTTCCGCCGACTTCAGGTGGAGGAAATGAGCGAGATTTGGGTCGCAACGGCAGCTATTTGGTATTTCGACAACTGCGTCAGGATGTGCGTTTGTTTTGGCAACACTTGGACGAATTAACCAAAAACCAAAATGGTAGTAGTAACCCCGAAGCGCGGCTAAAATTGGCAGCAAAGATGGTGGGACGGTGGCCGAGTGGAGCACCACTTGTTGAAAGTCCTACAGCAGACAATCCTGAATTGGAAGACAAAAATGAATTCCTGTACCACGAAAAAGATCCACAGGGTTTCAGATGTCCCTTCGGTGCTCATGTTCGTCGTGTCAATCCCCGCGATTCACTAGAACCTGACCCAGGTACAAAAGAATCCCTTGAACGAGTGAACCGACACCGCATCCTGCGTCGTGGACGCACCTACGGGAAACCGATTGCTGAGTCTATGGAACCGACGGATATTTTAAATGCTGAAGATTCAGGCGGTGAGAGAGGGATTCACTTTATCTGCTTCAATGCCAATATTAGTCGTCAGTTTGAGTTCATCCAGCACACTTGGATTAACAATCCGAAATTTAATAGATTGTACAACGAAGACGACCCATTAATTGGCGATCGCGAAAGTGAAACTGAAGGTCTAAAGGGTACGTTTACTGAACAAGCGATACCTGTAAGGAAACGGGTGAATAATCTACCTAGATTCGTGCAGGTTCGCGGTGGCGCTTACTTTTTCATGCCAGGGATTAATGCTGTTCGCTTCCTGGCTTCTATTTCCTAGTCGTTAACCCAATAAATCGTAATCATCCTATGTTTAAACAATGGAATCAATGGGCACCACTGCCATTACGTCTGGTTTTAGGTCTTGGCATGATGCAAGCCGGTTTTCCCAAACTCTTTCTTGCCGTTGGTCGTGCTAATATTACCCATCTTCTGGAGGAGTTAGGAGTGCCTTGGCCAGAGGTGATGGGGTGGGTTGTCGGATTGGTTGAATTTGTAGGGGGTTTTGGGATACTGGTAGGAGCGCTAATTGCGATCGCAGCAGGACTAAACGCCATCAGCATCACCACCCTCATCGTCCTCTCTTTCCTGCGAGGAGGGATGCCGCAAGCGTTACCAGGTGGTGACCCTTTTCCGGATTTTCCCCTCGCTATCTTAATTCTGGCAGGGATGCTAACACTGGTTATTGGTGGTGCAGGAGCATACTCCATCGACCAGATACTGGCAACTCGACAGAATAAAAAAACGTGCTATCAATTCCGATGAATTGTAAGAACTTCATAATTTATCTGTGTCCATCTGTGTGCATCTGTGGTTCATTTTTCCTACGAATCATCTAGGACTAATATGTGATTTTGAATTCTCTACATTTATAGCGGTTCTCAATCGATTGCAATACACATTGTCTTTAAGGGCACGGCAATGCCGTGCCCCTACTGGATTTCTGCTTGCCGAGAACTGCTAGAGTATTTTTATAATTCAAGGATGAAATTCAAAACTCGCGTTCTTCCCCAATAGGCGTTTCCTAAATAAAGACCCGGTGCTACCTCCCGAATTTCATCTCTAATAGCTTGAGCCAAAAATGAGGTTTTCGAGTAGTCTAAAATAATCGCTTCTCCATCACAGAGCCAACTCTTACCTCGGTAAATTTGAGCTTTAACAAGATTAAAGCTAAGCGGGCCAACTTTATTGAGTAAGAACTGGCGATCGCGATCAAACACTTTTCCCTTCCAAACCAGTGTCGTAATCATAGGTGAAAGTCCTTTCGCCAATGCAGAACCCGGAAAAAACAGAGCTGTTCCTTTCGTGTCACCATTCGGAATTTCACCGATTGGACTGTTCTTGTAGAGTTCATCCAGTTCGGCTTGGGACATATTCATCAAGTCTTCTGTTGTAAGCATTTGAACAGTCATTTCTATTACCTCGTTGTTTCTAGTTGGCGTGATATCAATCTACCTAGCTCAAAAATCAGACATTAAAATCTGGAAAGTCAACATCTTTCCTTAATGCCCATATCTATACTAAAAGCCACAAGCAATTACCTGAGTATTATTACTTATTGATTGACTGTGGATAACATACCGGAGTGCTACATTAGATACTCTAGAATTTCCGGAAATCAAACAGATATACCCTTTTGACTTCTTGAAATTACCTATGATATTAATCTCGATTGTTGTTTTTTAATTAGTCAATTAGTTTTTGATATATAGTTTTTACTTAATCAGAGTCGATACAAGAAGCTCTTAATACTTTTTGAAATAAAACACTCTTTTTATTACAAAACATTACAAATTCTTGAATTGCTCCTTAGTCAAAATGAAGTTGGTTAAAGTCACATACAATAGCCCTTTTTTAGTGAAGGAATATCATAATGTTTGGAATTCCGTGGCATCGACTACCCACTCCCCTCGCCCTCATAAAACTAGCTCTGTTTCGCAATGCCTTGCGGAAAAACAACCTTCACGATACATCGCAACTACCGAATAAAAACGAGCTACCTAAGCCAGCTCCAAGTCCTGATGATCGCCATTTGGTGACTCGTACTGTAGATGGGAGTTTCAATGACCTAGAGCATCCGGAAATGGGTATGGCTAACACCCGGATGGGACGTAATGTGCCGCTCAAAGATGCCAAATTTGATGAAAAAAACCTACTCAACCCGAATCCCCGGACTATCAGTCGAGTGTTACTGGCACGAGATGAATTTCATCCTGCCACCATCTTGAATCTCCATGCTGCTTCATGGATTCAGTTTCAGACGCATGACTGGTTCACTCATGGGGATAGCCAGCCGCCTGGTAAACCCAATAATAAATTTGAGATTCCGCTGAAAGAGGGCGACCCTTGGCCGCAAGAACATCGACCTCTGGAAGTCAGAAAAACCCTAGAAGACCCGACTCGCCCTGAAAACAAAGGAAACCCTCCAACGTTTATTAGTAAAGTGACGCATTGGTGGGATGCTTCGCACATTTATGGCAGTGAGCAGGAGACTGTAGACAGAGTCCGATCTCATGTCGATGGGAAATTGCTCATTGGAGAGGACGACTTCTTGCCACTGAGCGCGGATGGGATTGACGAAGTAGGGTTTCCGGGTACTTGGTGGGTTGGTCTAAGTATGCTGCATACCCTGTTTGTCAAAGAACATAACACGATTTGCGATCGCCTCAAGCAAGAGTATCCTGACTGGACAGACAATCAACTCTTCGACCACGCCCGACTGATTAACGCCGCCTTACTGGCTAAAATTCATACAGTCGAATGGACTACTGCCATCCTGCCCCATCCCGCCACAACTATGGCGATGAATATCAACTGGTGGGGAATTCTTGGAGAGGATGTAAAAAGGCGTTGGGGGCGCTTAAGCGACAATGAAATTCTCAGTGGCATTATTGGTTCCCAAACCGACCATCATACGGCTCCGTACTATCTCACTGAAGAATTTGTCTCTGTCTATCGAATGCATCCTCTGATTCCAGATGAGTTTAATTTTTATTCCCACGAGAACGGCAAATTCCTAGCGAAGAAAGATTTCGTTGAAGGTTTTGGTAAACGGACTCGTTCGCTCATGGAAGAGATAGCGATACCGGATTTATTCTACTCGTTTGGTCTCATGCACCCTGGAGCTATCACGCTACATAATTACCCAGACTTCCTACGGCAGTTAATCAAAGATGATGGTGAAGTATTTGATTTGGCTGCTGTTGATATCCTTCGAGATAGAGAACGGGGCGTTCCTCGCTACAATCATTTTCGAGAACTCATCGGTCGCGGTCGGGTCAAATCTTTTGAAGAGATAACTAGTAATAAGCAATGGGTGAAAGAGCTGCGCGAAGTTTATAACAACGACCTTGACAGTGTCGATTTGATGGTCGGTTTGTTCGCAGAGGATATTCCCGAAGGCTTTGGTTTTAGCGATACCGCTTTTCGTGTATTTATCCTCATGGCTTCCCGACGACTAAAAAGCGATCGCTTCTTTACCAAAGACTACAGGGCTGAAGTTTATACTCAATTCGGTCTCGACTGGATCGACAACAACAGTATGTTGACTGTCCTGCGCCGACACTACCCCGCCCTCAGCCCTGCCTTATACGGAGTCCAAAACGCCTTTGCCCCGTGGCGTCAAGTGGGTGCCGCAGGTTATTAGCCTCTAGCACCCTGAACCCATTTACTCATCATTCCAAATAAGGATATTGTTGGTCAAATTGCGAGGAATCACACCCTCATAAATTGACCAACAACATTCTCAAATCCGCCTACATCAAAATCAACTGAAAACTAACTCCACAAACTCTGCGCCCCTTTGCGAAAACCTCCGTGACCTCTGCGTTAAAAAATATTTGATCAAAATCCAGTCTCCAAGAGAAAAACTACCCCCTAAATCCTTATGAAAAACATTCATCAATTTTGGCAAGGCTTTCATCAACTAGACCCCTTGCCAACAGATTATGAATCTTGGTCAGCTTCTCAAAAGCAAGACTTTCTTTGGCAAAACAGAATTTTAGAATCAAAATACGAGAAACTGCCTCCACTGCAAAAAATTGATGTTCCCGGTTTATTTTTAACCTTCTTAAAAATTAAAATGGATCGCTTATCCGACGAAGCACCAATCGGTTGGAAAAAAGCGATTCATGCTCACGGGAGTGTTGCAAAAGTTAAATTTATACCTACGCCCGATACCCCTTTTACAGGTTTATTTAAAGGGGCTGACTATGGTCTATTGCGATTATCCGTAACAGGTGACCCAAGCGATCGCGGATTTGCGCCAGGGTTAGCCCTCAAACTTCTTGTTGATGGCAAGCCTTCAGAAAACGTCTCGGCATTGGTTTCGCTATCAGGTCAGGGTGAAAACTATAACTTCTTTGCCAATGAGATGTCCAACATCGTTCCAGTAGAGCAGAAGTTTGGCCCTAAATTCATCAACTTAATCTTCCGTCGGACGAGCAAATTTCCCACCAAACTTTATTTGCAGGGTTTTGGACAAATCGATCAGCACGGTAACAGGGAGAGCAATCCTGATTATCCTTGGCAAATTTTTTTAGTACCCAATGCCAATGTCCAATTTGCTGAAAGTCCGCCCCATGACTTCAGACAGGATTTAGCAACCCTAGCACCTGAAACCTCTCTATTTTCTGTGTATGCTGTCGATCCTAAACAAGTTGGAGATGATGCTGCTGTTCGAGCGGCTGATAGGATAGACCAACCTGGATATCGCCAAAAAGCCCAGTTGATTGGACAGCTAGAAACAACGTCTGAGTTTGTTTCATCGTTCTACGGCGACAGTCGGCTCTTCTTTAGGCACCAGCGTTTCGGAAATCGTTAAACCATCTTTCATCTCCACGATACCCGTGCTAACCTGTTGAGAATTGTTACACTGATACACGCGTATCACATCAAACTCAGCTCTCCCCAGCGCCTATGGTGCACGTCAAGCGCGTGGAACTCACTAACTTTAAATCCTTCGGTGGCACGACCTCAATTCCCTTGCTACCTGGATTTACGGTGGTTTCCGGGCCCAATGGGTCAGGTAAGTCGAATATCCTAGATGCCCTTCTATTTTGCCTTGGTCTTGCCAGTTCCAAGGGAATGCGTGCTGAACGCCTTCCTGATTTAGTCAATCACAATAAAGAACGTCGGGGCACTGTCGAGGCTAGCGTTACCGCCACCTTTGATTTATCCGATGCACTAGATGTCTTCCTAGACGAGGAGGAAAGTGAAGAAGCAGAGGAACAAATTGCTTCTGAACAGAGCAAGGAAGTAGAAGAGCAAGACAATCCAAAATCCAACCCCCCCGAACCCCCCCTTAGCAAGGGGAGGACAAGAAGGGAGTTAGAGTGGAGCGTTACCCGAAGGCTGCGAGTAACCCAGCAGGGGACTTATACCTCGAATTACTACATCAACGGCGAATCTTGTACGCTCACCGAACTGCACGAACAGCTCAACCGCCTGCGGGTATATCCAGAAGGCTATAACGTGGTGCTGCAAGGGGATGTTACTAGCATCATTTCCATGAACTCGCGAGAGCGGCGGGAGATTATTGACGAGTTAGCGGGGGTGGCAGCGTTTGACCGCAAAATCGTTCAAACCAAAGAAACTTTAGCTCAGGTTAAGGAACGAGAAGACGACTGCCGGATTATCGAACAAGAACTGATTGCTCAGCGCGATCGCCTCGCTGCCGATCGCATTAAAGCCGAGAAGTACCAAAAACTCCGAGCCGAAATTCAAGAAAAGCAACAGTGGGAAGCGGTTCTGAAATGGCGATCGCTCCAACAACAGGAATGGAAACTTCGGGAGCAAATCGAAGCTGGAGACAGAGAAGAAGCCCAGCTCACAACCCAGCTTACTGCCCTAGAATCACAAATTAGTCAAACCGCCAGAGAACTTGACGAACTCAACACCCGTGTCAAAGCATTGGGAGAAGAGGAGCATATGGCTGTCGCTTCATCCCTTGCCACCCAAGAAGCGGAACGGCGTCAGTTACAAAAGCGACAACAGGAACTCGAAGAAAACCTGCAACAAACAGAAGCCAACCTGAAGCGGACGCAGGAGCAGATTCAGCAGCACGAGCAAACCCTACAGCAGCTTACTGAACAGAAACATCGATTAGAAACTCAAGAACTCGCCTCTCTACGTACTGCACGGGATGAAGCGCAACACACCCTTAACCAACATCGGGAACAAGCCAGTGCGATCGCATCTGCCTCCGAAGCTTGGGTGCAGCAACAAACAACCCTCACCCACCAAATCGAAACCTTACTGCAAACCCTTGAGCCACAACGCACCGAGCAAGCGCAACTACGAGAGCGTCATAACCAGTTGAGTCGCGTCCTCGACGAACAAACCCAACTCCTGCACACCCTAGAACCAGAAATCGCCACCAAACAAGCGCAGGCCGCCGATTTAGAAGCCCAACTCACCGCCTCCTCTCAAAACCTCCAATCCCTTACCCAATCCCTAACCGCCACCGAACAGGAACTCCAAATCCAGCAGCAAACCCAAACCCGACTCCTCTCCGAACAACGGGAAAAACAACGCCAACTCGATAAACTTGAAGCCCAAGCTCAGGCTGAGCAAGAAGCTCAAGGCACCTACGCCACCAAAGTTATATTGCAAAGTGGATTACCTGGTGTTTGTGGTTTAGTGGCTCAACTGGGTCGCGTTGAACCCCGCTACCAGCTGGCACTGGAAATTGCTGCTGGAGCACGCATGGGAAATGTGGTGGTTGAAGATGAGGGGATTGCGGCGGCTGGAATCGAGCTGCTGAAACAAAAACGGGCGGGTAGAGCCACCTTCTTACCCCTCAACAAAATCCAGCCCCCCCGACTGACTGAAGCGGCTGCCCTACGCTATGCCAACGGCTTTATTGACTACGCTGTTAACTTGGTTGAGTGTGAACCTCGCTACAGGATTGTCTTTGCCTACGTTTTCGGCAGTATGTTGGTTTTTGAATCCCTCCAGGCTGCCCGTCCGTATCTAGGGCAATACCGCATGGTTACGCTCGAAGGGGAAATATTAGAAAGCAGTGGTGCTATGACGGGGGGTAGTGTTACCACTCAACGATATGGGTTGCATTTTGGCAAAAATGATGCTATAGAGTCAGCCGAAATGGGGGTTCTAAGAAACCGTCTCCAGGAAATTGAGCGGATTTTAGAGCGTTGTGGTGAGATGATTCATCGGGCATCGACATCTGTCAAACAACTGACGAAAGAACTGAACGAAGCCAAGACAAAGCGCTCGGAAATTAAATTACGCTTGGAACAATTCAATAAAGAAATTAAGAATCAAAGGCAGCAGCAGGAGCAAGTGCGATCGCTACTGGAGAAAAACACCCAGGAACTTACCCTAGCTAGCGATCGCTTGCAAACTTTAGATGTAGAGTTACCGTCTCAAGATGCTCAACTGACCGAATTCCGGCAACAGTTGGCAGAATTGGAGAAATCTCAGACGCATAGTGAATGGCAACAAATTCAAAACCTGATTAAAGACTTAGAAGCGCAGTTAAATGAGAGAGAAAAAGCACTCCGAACGACAGAAAAACAGCTTGTTGATTTAGAAAATCAGCAGCAGCGAGTCAGCGAGAAAATTACAGAAGGCTATCGACGGATAGCCGAATACCAAACTCAACAGCAATCGGTCTTGGAACAGCAAGCTGCAATTAACAGTCAGTTTTTAGCAGTTAGCGAACAAATTACTCAAACACAAGGCAAGTTAAACGAATTGGAGCAGAAATTAGGGGAGGTGAAGCAAGAACGCGATCGCACTGAAGCCTACCTACGAGAGCGTCGTTTACAACAACAACAGCAGTCCTGGCAACGACAGAAACTGCAGGAAACTCAGGTGGCAAGACGTGAAGAACTGACCACTCTCAAAGCTCAACTCGAACTGCAACAGGCGGAGTTACCCAATCCGCTGCCAGAGTTACCCGAAGATATGCAATCGGCAACTGGCAACCTGCAACCCCTTCTAGAACAACTCGAAAAAGAAATCCGCAGTGGTCAAAAACGCCTTCAAGCCATGGAACCCGTAAATATGCTGGCGTTGGAAGAATATGATCGTGCCCAAACTCGTTTGTCAGAACTTTCTGAAAAACTAGCAACGCTGGAAGCGGAACGCACTGAACTCCTACTCAGGGTAGAAAACTTCACCACATTAAGATTCCGGGCCTTCAAAGAAGCGTTTGATGCCATTAACGAGAACTTTCAAACCATCTTTGCCGAACTTTCGGATGGAGATGGACACTTACAACTCGATGACCCCGAAGACCCCTTCAATGGTGGGCTGAATCTAGTTGCTCACCCTAAGGGCAAACCCGTACAGCGGCTAGCTTCTATGTCAGGAGGAGAAAAATCTCTGACCGCTTTGAGCTTTATCTTCGCCCTCCAACGTTACCGCCCTTCGCCGTTCTACGCTTTTGATGAAGTTGATATGTTTCTCGATGGGGCAAATGTCGAGCGATTAGCTAGAATGATCAAACAACAGGCTACTCTAGCCCAGTTTATTGTTGTGAGTTTACGCCGGCCAATGATTGAATCTTCCGAACGCACGATCGGTGTTACCCAAGCCAGGGGAGCGTATACTCAGGTGCTAGGTCTAAAATTACCGCCAAAAAGTGCAATTAGGTAGATTAACTTTACATGATTTAGCGTTCAATATTATAGATAGATATCCCAACAGGAATCGAGAGCAGGATTGCAAGACATAATGACAACTGAACTAAATCGTCAACGCTCCGATATTTTAAATACTCCGGTGATTACTCTAGATAACGCCAAGCGCCTTGGAGTTGTTAAGGAGCTATTAGTAGATATTGATCGGCGCGAGGTCGTGGCGCTGGGATTGCGAGACAACCTGCTCGCCGTTGCTGGGATGCCACGCTACATGTTCCTCAGCAGCATTCAACAGATGGGCGATGCTATCTTGGTTGAGGATGAAGACGTTATTGAAGACATTGATGTTGATGCCTACAGCCCCCTAATCAACAGCGAAGTCATTACAGAAACAGGTGAACTGCTGGGTCGAGTTCGGGGCTTCAAGTTCAATATTGAAGACGGCAAGGTGTCTTCTCTGATTATTGCTTCTATCGGGTTGCCGCAAATTCCCGACCAAGTTATCAGTACTTACGAGCTGCCGATTGATGAAATTGTCAGCAGTGGACCAAACCGCTTAATTGTGTTTGAAGGCGCTGAAGAGCGGCTCGTTCAGTTAACCGTGGGTGTTTTGGAACGCTTAGGTGTTGGCAGACCCCCTTGGGAGCGCGAGGAAGAGGAAACCTACTATGCTCCAACAGTCCGACCCGAAAATCAACTGGGAACCGGCATTCCTGTTCGCACTCCTATCTCTCAACCCATCCAGACGGCTACACCTGTAGAAGAAACATGGGATGATGATTGGCGAGAGCCGGAACCAGAGCCTCTGCCTTTGCGCCGGGAAGTGGTAGAGCCAAGGTATGCTCAACAAGAATTAGAAGAGGACAACTGGGGTGATGATGAATGGGAAAGAGCGCCCAGTCGGCCGACTCAATACCAGAAACCTTTACCTGCTCAGCCTCAGCCTTATCGGGCGGATTACGCAGATGACTATGATGATTACGAAGTAGACGGTGATGCTTGGGATGATGATAGAGCGTCTGAGCCGTACAAAGCTCCACGCGTCAACATTCCAGAAAAGACCAAAACGCCGGAATACGAAGAGGAAGCCGGTTACTAGGGGGGAATTAGATCAACAGTTGCAGGTTGAAGGTTCAATACAACCTTTCAACCTGCAACTTTCTAACTTTCAATGGGAAGCTGATTCTTCCCAATCTCCCGTTATACCCGTAGGGTTAGCGGGAGAAGGTGACCCTTTTTAATTATTGGGTTGTAAATTTCCTGCCATCACCATAGGCCCAGCAGGAGTTTCGGGGGTGGGGGACTCTTCTACCGTCATCACTAAGGCAGTGACATCAGGGTTAGAGGGTCGGGGAAGCTTGACAAAAACGGTGCCGTGGTCATTGATGGTAAACCCGCCCCAGAGAATTTTTTCTTCCTTGACGACTGACCAAAGCTGATAAAACTGACCTTCTGGTAAAACAGGCAAATTCTTTAACACTAAAATGGCGTTGGATTCACCTGGGGTTGTGAGCATACTGCCACTAGCAGCAGACGCCTGCTCCATGCCTTTGAGGGGGACTACATCCACATCGGGCTGTTGCAGCATGGAGATCACATCTTCCCGCCGTGCTACCTTAGCCTGCATCGTTTCTACTTGTCGGCTGATTTGGTAGTTATCTGAAGCGAGCCGTGCTACCTTAGCCTGCATCTTGCTTACCTGTAGCCTGATTTGGTAGTTCTCTAAAGCAAGAGCCAAGACTAAGAGTGAGGCCGCACCACAAATAATACCAGTCCATTGCCGAGGAGAACCCTTCAATCTTCTCCATAAGGCTCGGTTAGGCTTTTTCGATGCCGAGAGAGGCTCAGGCGCTGTAAGGGCGTCTGCTTGGCTCTCGGCCAAGGCTGTATCGAGAATAGACTGACGGAGGTTTGGTGGGGGTGCAACTTCAGGCAGGGCATAAGGCATCACTTCTAGGATTTCCTGCAAGCGTTGCACTTCGATCTCTAGTTCGGGATGCTCTGTCAAAAGCTGCGTGAATTCTTCAGCTTCCTCAGAACTGAGATTGCCGAGGACGAAACCTGCCATCAATTCTTCTATGCGTTCCGGAAGTAGAGGCCCAGTCATAGTGCAACTTATTCAATATGATCGCGTAAGTTTTTTCTCAAGTTCAGCAAACCTTGGCGAGACCAGGTTTTAATGGTTCCTAGCGGTACGCCTAGCCGAGCTGAAATTTCTGATTGACTAAGACCATCGTAATAAGCCATCTCCAACACCTGCCGCTGATTAGCTGGGAGTTGAGCTAATGCAGTACGAACATGGTGCGATCGCTGACTTAAAGCGGCAGACTCGAAAGGTGTTGTAGGAGAGGTTTCAGTAGCCATCAACTGACCCCAGCGCTGGATAGTCTTAAGGTTGGTGCCACGAGAGCGAAGCTTATCAATTGCCCGCGATCGAGTCAGGGTTGTTAAAAAGCTTCCCAGAGAACCACGAGACGGATTGTAAGAGCCGCTACGCCAGAGATTTAGAAAAATCTCTTGGGTTAAGTCTTCGGCTTCTTGAGGATTGGTTAAAATTCTCAGTGCCAACCTGTAGACCAGACTAGCGTAACGATCATAGAGAATGCCCAAGGCAGAAGACTGACCCTCCTTCAGCGATCGAAATAGCTCCTCATCGCTCTGAAGGTCATTACTATTGTCTCCTGTTACAGTACAGTCAAGATCCATTGGTTTTTCGTAGAACAGACCTGAACCAATATTTTTCACGTAGATTCCAGCCATAGCAACAAGCGCATCTCCAGGAAAAAACCGGATCTCCTTTATCTAGATACGGTTCCAAGAGCCGATTGGATGTATACAATTACAGGTTTTCAGCAACTCACAACTTTTTTCAGGAAATTTGCAATCCAAAAGGGCACCTCGTCCGTATTAAAAGAAGAACCACCAAATAACCATGATTCTGGTGGCCTGTTAAATCGAAATCCCTGAAGGTTGGAACGAGGAATATGAACTGGAAAACACTTTGCGTCGTCGCTGGTCTAATTCTGACTACGAGTCTGGCTGCTTGCACTAATAGCCCTACTGATACCGAAAATCAGGCAGATCCCACTGTTTCCCCTGCTACTGAAAATGTAGTTCCTGGCACTGGGACGGAAAGTCCTGATGCAACCAAGACTGAGGAAGCTGATACTACCAAGAGCGACGACGCTAAGACAGATGCTACCAAGAGCGACGACGCTAAGACAGATGCTACTAAGAGCGACGACGCTAAGACAGATGCTACCAAGAGCGACGACGCTAAGACAGATGCTACCAAGACAGAGGACAGCACGACCAAGCCTTAGTAGTCCCCTACCGAACTTATTAGATTCTCTCCAAGGTAGACATTGAGACACTCGTGATGCCTCCTCAGACAATCATTACTTCTCATGCTTGTGAGGAGGCGAAATGCATAAAGCACAGCTTACTGTTTTTGAGCGTGTGTCCTGCTGACTGAGTGTTTAAAGTTTGAACTCCCAATCAGGGAGTCGCTAAGCGATCGCCCAGTAAGCGATCGCCAATAGTACCTCCCTTCACGATGTTGTAGCGGACTCAACCGCGAGAGCTTGAAAGAGGGTATTGGATTAAAGAACCTCCCGTTTTATAAACGGGAGAGTCTTAGATAGCTTGATAATCCCACGGCTTATAGCTGGTGGGATTTTTGGTATTTCCCTTTCCACCGTAAAATGAGCTGCTAGGGTTGTTTCCCTATCCTCACTCACTTTCGCAGGTGCTATGGATTCATCGTTGCCCTCTCAATCATCTCAGTTGGGCCCTTGGCCCAACCCATCGATTTTGGCAAAAATTTTTCACTGGGTAAATCTCATTAGCCTATTCTTAATGATTACCAGTGGGCTTCAAATTTACAACGCCAACCCAGTATTTGGGGGGCGTGCAGGTTGGCATTTTCCACCGATATTTTTGCTAGGAGGTTGGCTGGCTGGAGGCAGACATTGGCATTTTGCGGCAATGTGGATATTTTCCCTCAACCTGTTTTGGTACGGTCTTTACATTCTCATTACTCGTCGTTGGCAGCATCGGTTTTTAGGGTCTAATGACCTCAAAGCATTACAAAAAAGTCGAAATCCCAAGCGCCTCACTTATGCTTGGCATCGCTTAGCTTACACGGCAATTATTCCAATCTTGCTATTGGCGATATTCAGTGGCTTGGGAATGTATAAACCTGCTCAGTTGCCTTGGATTGTTGACTTTTTTGGCAGTTGGCAGGCACTTAGAATTGTTCATTTTATGTCAGTACCCATCATCGTTATTTTTGCAATCATTCATTCCTTATTGGGTCTTAAAGTAGGAGGGCAGCGCCTAATCGATTCTATGTTTTGGTAAGCTTTTACACCTCTAAATTCCATATTTAACTAATCAATTTAAGAAAATGGGTAAAGGTAAAAGGGGAAAGTCGTTCTCACTTATCGGGTAACCTTTTCTTAATAATTTTATATTGCAGCTTAAATATGGGACAGCTTAGAAGTTTTCTATGAAAATACCTGCACTTGACTCACTATAAAGGAATGAAAAACTATATCCGTGTCCCTATTCAAGACAGCTTAATACGAGTTCCTCGTCGTCCCTTATCACGCCGTCAATTTCTACAGTTATCTGGACTTTCTAGCATGAGTTTACTGTTAGGAGGTTGCGGGACACCTATATTTGAAGATGTTGTAGGGAAAACGTTTGAACCTCTCAATCAAAGTGTGGAAGCGTTGTTGTTGAATCCTCAAAAACCCGTTCCCGAATTTCCTGCTAGTGCTATTGAACCCGATGCTCTGATTGTTAATACTTTTGGCTTTACCCCGAAAATTGACCCTGTATCGTTTCGTTTGATAGTGGATGGTGAGGTGAATAATCCTCTGAGTCTGAGTATGGAACAAATCCAGCAAATGCCTCTGGCTTCCATGACGATTCGTCACGTTTGTGTTGAGGGGTGGGCTGCGATCGTGCAATGGGCTGGGGTGCGATTGCGGGAGTTGGTTGCTCTTGCCCAACCGCAGGCGAATGTCAAATACGTTTACTTTTTTTCGGGAGATAATTACTACGAAAGCTGGGATATTGCTTCGGCTTTACATCCTCAAACTTTAATGGCGTATCAGAAAAATGGTCAGCCATTAAGTATTGATAATGGTGCGCCTCTTCGTCTCGCCTCTCCTATCAAACTGGGTTACAAGCAGAGTAAGTGGGTGATGCGGATTATGCTGCTGAGTGATTTGCTACCTCGTAGGGGCTATTGGGAAGATCAGGGCTATGAGTGGTTTGCGGGATTGTGAGGTAAAAGGTAAAAGGTAAAAGGTAAACATTCCTCTTGATGAGATTTGAGAAAATATGAAGCAAAGCTACGCTGCTACAGGACGTTCTCTTGGTTTGGCGACTTCGAGGTCGGTAAACTGATGAGATAGCGGAAATTTCCTTGGGAGAATCAATTGACTCAATTGCAACGGTTAGTGATTGCACCCCAACAGCGACAAGAGGAGCAGATTTCTTTGACTCCTCCCCAGCAGCATTACCTGAGTCGAGTGTTACGCTTGGGGAAAGGCGATCGCTTTATTGCGATGGATGGAAAGGGGGGTTGGTACGTCAGTGAGTTAGAATCCAACCTGACGCAAGCTAAAGTTATTGAGTCCCTCTCCATTAACACTGAGCTACTTCTAGCGGTGACGTTGCTAGCAGCGATGCCTAAAGGCAATGGGTTTGATGATGTGGTGTATCAAGCAACCGAATTGGGGGTTGCTAGCATTGTACCCTTGAAAAGCGATCGCACCCTGCTCAATCCCAGCCCCCAGAAAGTTGAACGCTGGCGACGGCTCGCCCAAGAAGCAGCAGAGCAGTCGGAACGCCAAGTGGTACCGACTATTATCAACCCTGTTAACGTTGCCGAAAGTCTCCAGCTCACTGAAACATCAGACGCTCAGCGCTATATTTGTGTAGCACGAGGCGATGCTCCCCATCTTTTGAGTTGCCTTCTCAATCAAGGATTAGAATCTTTATCCCCATCAATTGTCATTGCTACCGGTCCCGAAGGTGGTTGGACAACCGCAGAAGTAGAGCAAGCCACAGCTACCGGATTTCAACCCGTTTCCTTGGGGCGTCGTATTCTTCGAGCCGTTACAGCCCCAATTGTTGCTCTATCGTTAGTTGCGTCATTCTTGGAGATGACAAGGGGTAACCAGGGGGAGATTGTCCAAAAGGTTGAAGGTTATAAAGTTGAAAGTTGAAAGTTTGGCACACCACCTATTAACCTGCTAACCTGCAACCTGCTAACCTGCAACCTGCAAACCTGCTAACCTGCAACCTGCTAACCTCCTAAACCTTCAACCCTTATGATTGACCAAGTTGCTGATGCCTTTGAGCGAAAAGATTATCGAACGGCTGCCCGATTACTCAAACAACTGGTAAAGCAGGAACCGAAGAACCCTATGGTACGGCTTTATGTGGGAAGGCTACATGAAGCGACAGGAAAGCTGGAATCTGCGGAAAAAGTTTATCGGCAGTTACTGCGGGACACCACCAATCCCAAAATTATGTCTCAAGCGCGTCAGGGATTGGGGCGTTTAGAAAAAATGGAGCAGGAGCGACGCCAACAAGCTCTTGCTCAAGCTACGGCTGACCCTCATAGTGGAGAGTTGGGGTGCTTAGTACTTGAACCCATCACTGCCGAAGCGAAAACGGAAGCGATTCCCAAGTTTGCTCGGATTATGCAAATCGATGCCTACAGCGCAAGGTTACAGCTACCCATACGCGGCTGGCGCTTATATCGCACTGGGCCAGTAGGAGAACTGCAATTTTATGTATCATCTCTGCGGCAAGCGTCGATTCCCTGCTTTGCAGCCGTAGTCGCAGATATCAAGAACCTCAATGTATTTAACGTCAATTATTTTGCTGAGAGTAGCTCATCTACTCAAGCCAGCGTTATTTGCCAGAATACTCAGGGGCAGTTAGGTTCCCTAACGTTCAAATGGTCAGAAGTCACCCAAAAAGTAGAAGGGATGCTACCCCTGTTTGACGAAGTTGTCGATCGCGACGGCCGTGGCAACTTAAAACGCAAAACCCAAACCCTAGATTACGTCCCAGTTTGTGACTTGCACTTAGCAGGGCGAAACAGTATCCTGCGTTTTTGCGATCGCAATTACCAGTTTCAGCAGGGAATGGCTTTTTCCTCAACACCCCGTCAAAGTCAGCCCAAAAAACTACAAACTTCTGCTTTACAACAAGGAACAACCCGAACGAACTGGAATAACTTGGTTGATTTCCTCAACCAGTCCTTGCCTCAAATTCCAGTCTGGTCAGATTTCAAAACCTTTGCAGAAACAGCAATTGATTTTAGAGAAATGCTGGGCCACCTACCCTCTCATATCGACTTGTTTCGCCGTAAAGAGACGCCTTGGGACCCAGCATTTCAGTTGTATAGTGGACTGGTTTTCTTTAGAAATCGTTGAAAAAGTGTTGAAAACCCTTAAATTGTATTGAGTTGCATCAGTTGGCAAAGGAATTTTTCATCTCCAGTTAAGAGTGACTGGGGAATGCCTGATTTGTAACTGACTTAGCTACGGGGTTTCACCTGACGCGCCATATCCCGGAACATATCCATACTGGGGCCAGGACGACGACGGCTGCTGGTAGATTTGGGCATCAAGTATTTAGGAGCAAAGGTCATTTCGTTTTGAGATTCAACTTTGCCGTTGCTTGCAGCTGTTGCTGGGGGGTTAGGCTGCGCCTCGATCCTGACTTTCCCGTTTTCAGCCGATACATCCTTGGCAGCTACGGCAGGCTTAGCTTCTGCCTTAGGCTCAGCTTTGGGGCGTTCAAGGGTTGCTACAGCAGCCTTCGCTTGTTCTTGCTGTTTAGCTGGAGCTTGGGCTTCAGCTTTTACAGGTTCTGGTTTTTTAGCTTCAGCAGTTGACTTAACGCTTGCGGTATCGTCTAGTTCCAGAAAATATCCCTGTGATTTTTTCATTTTAGGGGCAGATGATTCATCTTGAGATTTTTTACCGCCTAACAGCCCACCCAGGAAGGCGAAAACTCCGCCGAACAACTTTTTGATAAAACCAAACATTTTAGTGATACTCCTGCGCCTTTAGTTGAATTTATGTGATTTGCCAAAGATGGAAGAACATTCTGCCAGCTTCGATACAAAACTATTATTACGGTTGGTGACCTAGGTAGATACCTTTTTTGTAAAGATTTCCCAAAAGTTTCAACCCGATTGAATTATGAGTTTTTACGGTGACTCTGTGCAAGATTCATGAATTCTTCTTCACGAAACTTTACAGTCACCCTGATTCAGTATATCTTGTTCAGCTTTTGAGCAGTAAACGTTACATCATAATTCATGCGTGTTTACAATCATCTCATAGTTAGTGAAAGTATAGCCAAATCTTCCTAGAGATATGAAGGGAGGCAAATTCCCTCCCCTTCAGTTTCATAGTGAGGGCAAAGCTAAGCCAGTGAGTTCGCTGTACCACAGTATCTCCACCATCTGTAAATGGATGACTAAGCTGGGGTTAAGTTAAGTTATTCGATTGACGATGAATAGTTCAGGCGATTACGCTACCCCTCAACATCGGGATTACGCTGCACGTACACTGGGTGAACGCAACCCTGTATTACTGATTCACGGTATCAGTGACACAACAGCCGTTTTTAGTAGAATGGCTCCTTATCTGAGCAGACTGGGTTGGTCAGTCCATAGCTTCAATATGATACCCAACAACGGCGACTGCTGTCTGGACGCGTTGGCCAAGCAAGTGGCGGATTATGTCGAAAAGCAGTTTGACCCCAAGCAACCGATAGATGTGGTTGGATTCAGTATGGGAGGTATGGTGTCGCGCTACTATATCCAACGCCTAGGGGGGGTTGAGCGAGTGCAGCGCTTTGTGAGTATTTCTGCGCCCAATAATGGCACGTTGACCGGTTACCTCTCTTGGCGTCCTGGCTGCGTTCAGATGCGTCCAGATAGTGAGTTTATACAGGATTTGAATCAAGATGTTGCCGATGTCTTGGGACGACTGAACTTTACGGTAATCTGGACACCTTACGATCTGATGATTGTCCCACCGAATAGTTCTCAGATGCCAGTAGGGAAAGAGATAACGATACCCGTTCGTCTCCATTCCTGGATGTTGACAGATGAGCGCTGTCTCGATGCCGTGGTGAGTGCGCTTTCACAGCCAGTTTTAGTCCATGCAGGCGATCGCAAAGTTGTAGACTAAGATCAGCGTTTTTAGGTAGCTCAAGGGTATTTCCCTGCTGACTGTTAAGGAGTTCCCTCTTTTCAAGCTAGCTTGCTTAAAATTAGGAAAAATAAATATTTTTACCTAAAATCAGCAAAATTGCCGCCACGATAGAAGTTACCTCTTAAATCAGGCATGGCTGTGCAAAAGCAACGACGCAAGCGCGGTGTAGTTCTCACCTCTGTTGGCTTAAAAAAGCTGCAAGAGGCGAGATATCAGGTGGAACTGGAGGAAAATGGGGGAGACAGGTATACGCTTGAGGAACTCAGCGATCGCACTCAACTTGCTCCTTATACGATTGCCAAGGTGCTCTCAGCAGAGGAAGGAGTCGATAAGCAGACACTAGCGCTGTTCTTCAGAGCTTTTAATCTAGAATTGGATAAAGTTGATTATTCCAGTCCTAAGCCCACTCGTGAAGTACAACAGAACCCAACGACTCCGAAAACACGCTGTAGTTGGGGAGAAGCGATCGATTCTGGTATTTTCTTTGGGCGGACGGAAGAACGGGCTAAACTCGAATACTGGATTTTGCGGGATTCCTGCCGACTGGTTGCCTTAGTGGGGATGGGAGGAATTGGCAAAACCGCTTTGTCGGTGAAAGTTGCCGAACACATTCAGGATAAGTTTGAGGTGGTGATTTGGCGATCGCTGCGGAATGCGCCACCCCTGAAAGAAATTCTCGCTCATTGGATCGAGTTTTTATCGCAGGGAGAAACCGATTTATCCGAAAACAGCAGCTATCAACTCTCCCAACTCATTGATTATCTGCGTTCCTTTCGCTGTCTGTTGGTTCTGGATAATGTTGAATCCATTTTAGGCAGTGGCGATCGGACTGGACGCTATCGTGAAGGATATGAAGATTATGGTGAGTTATTCAAACGAGTGGGAGAAGCATCTCATCAAAGTTGCTTAATTCTCACTACACGAGAAAAGCCTAAAGAAATTGCTGCACTCGAAGGAGGGAGTCTCCCCGTTCGCTCCTTGCAAATGATGGGATTAACGGCTAGAGAAGGACAAGAAATTTTTCGCTCCCAAAATTATTTCTTGGGTTCTGAATCCGATTGGCAGACCTTAATTAATCGTTATGCGGGTAATCCCTTAGCACTGAAAATTATTGCCACAACGATTAAAGAAGTATTCAATAGTAATATTTCTGACTTTTTAGCGCAAGGAACCACTGTTTTTGGAGATATCCGCGATTTACTCGACCAACACTTTCAGCGCTTATCTCCCTTAGAACAGGAAATCATGTATTGGTTGGCGCTCAATCGAGAGCCTGTTTCCCTCAATGAATTACGGGAAGATATCATAGCGCCTATCTCTGCATCGAAGTTATTAGAAGCCTTGGAATCTCTATTTAGGCGCTCTCTTCTAGAAAAAAGTGGGACATTCTTCACGCTGCAACCTGTAGTTATGGAGTATCTCACTGAACAATTTATCGAGCAATTAACGGAAGAATTCACCTTTAATCGAGAATCCACTTCTTTTTTGTCTATTCATCTATTTAAAACCTATGCTTTAATGAAAGCTACGGCAAAAGATTATGTAAGACATACTCAAATTCGGCTAATACTCAATCCCATCCTTGATAAATTATATTATCTATTTGGCTCCCCAACTACTATTCAAAATTATTTCCTGAAAATTTTAGCAACTCTCCGGGAAAAATCTCCTAAAGAAACAGGTTATGCAGCAGGCAATGCTCTCAACCTGATGAATCAATTCAACCTGGATTTAAAGGCACTTGATTTTTCTCATTTAACGGTTTGGCAAGCTTATCTTTCAGACGCCGATTTACATCACGTTAATTTTGCTCACTCCGATTTATCTAAGTCAGTTTTTGCTGAAAATTTGGAAAATATCTTATCTGTAACCTTTAGTCCAGATGCCAAACTTTTAGCAACCGGGGATATCAATGGTGATATTTGCCTGTGGCAAGCGGCAGATGGTAAACGTTGTTTGAACCTTAAGGGCCATGCTGGTGGAGTCCTTTCGGTTGCCTTTAGTCCAGATGGTCAGACGTTAGTGAGTGGTAGTTATGACCATGCCGTTAGGTTATGGGATGTTCGCACAGGTCAATGCCTTAACGTTTTAGAGGGTCACACCCTTTGGGTCTGGTCTGTCGCCTTTAGCCCGGATAGCAAAATGGTAGCGAGTGGCGGTGTAGACAGCACAGTTCGGCTTTGGGATGTTGCCACAGGTCAGTGTATCCAAGTTTTGCAGGAAGATAGTGAGGCGGTACTCTCAGTGGCTTTCAGTCCGGCTGAGGGGGCGAACCTGGAGGCATTGCCTCTACTGGCTTCTGGCAGCGTAGACCATAAAGTCAGGCTATGGGATATCACGACGGGTCGCTGCTTAAACGTCTGCCAAGGTCATACCCGTTGGGTCTGGTCTGTTGCCTTTAGCCCCGATGGTAAAAGGCTAGCCAGTGGGAGTGAAGACCATACCGTTTGTTTATGGGATATTGTCACAGGTGAGTGCCTCAAAATTTGCCAAGGTCATACAAAGTGGGTGTGGTCAGTGGCGTTTAGTCCCGATGGTAAAATTCTGGCGAGTGGCAGCACCGATCATACAGTCAAGCTATGGGATACCCATACAGGTTATTGCCTGAAAACATTGCAGGGACACATCAGTTGGATCTGGTCGGTTGCCTTTGCACCACAATCTCAAGGAAATCGTTCAGAGGGTTATATCCTGGCAAGTAGTAGCATCGACCAAACGATAAAACTATGGGATATAACCACGGGTCGCTGCCTTAGAACTGTGCAGGGACGTTGTAGTTGGGTCAGGTCACTCGCTTGGAGTCCAGACGGTAAGATGTTGGCCAGTAGTAGCTACAACCAAGGGGTGAAGCTATGGGATACAGACACGGGTCAATGCCTGAAACTGTTGCATGGACACAACGATACCCTGTTGAATGCCATCCTGTCCGTTAGCGTTAGTCCCCAAGGACAGATTCTGGCAAGTGGGAGTTATGACCAAACCGCAAAGTTATGGGATATGAGTACGGGTCAATGCCTAAAAACGTTACAGGGGCTAGATGGGGGGGCTTGGTCAGTTGCCTTTAGTCCCGATGGTCAGACTTTAGCAACAGGAAGCGATCGCATGGTTAGATTGTGGGATGTTGCTACGGGTCAATGCCGAAAAACCTTGGAGGGACATTCGGATATTGTCTTTTCCGTTGCCTTTAGTTCAGTCGGTGCAATGCTAGCGAGTGGTGCTCAAGACTGTACAGTGAGGCTTTGGGATATCGAAACGGGTCAATGTCTCCACGTTTTGGAGGGACATATCAGTTGGATACAGTCCGTTGCCTTCAGTCCCGATGGGCAAATTCTCGCTACTGGCTGTTCCGATGAAACAATTAGGTTATGGGATGTAGCCACCGGTCAATGTATCAGAACTTGGCAAGAAGATACTCATGGGTATGGTATCTGGTCAATTACGTTTAGTCCAGATGGTACAACCCTAGCCAGTGGCGGCACTGACCAACAGGTAAGGTTATGGGATGTTTCCACGGGGGAATGCGTCAAAGTGTTACAGGGTCACCATCATGGTTTATTCTCCGTTGCCTTTAGCCCTGATGGTAAGAGGTTAGCCAGTGGCAGTCGAGATGACACGATTAAGTTATGGGATATTCCAACGGGTGAGTGTCTGCAGACACTGCGAAGTAATCGACCCTATGAGGGAATGAATATTACAGGTGTGACAGGTTTAACGGAAACTGCGATCGCAACATTAAAAGCGCTAGGGGCAGTTGAATCTTGAATTTATTGCCAACGGAGAAGACTAATAGGCTTCCTCAGGAATGCTGTTCCAATCCGTTGAGGCAGGAGAGCTTTTCTCGTCCTCCAATGAGAGTGTTGGTGCCTGCGGCAAGCTTATATCAACCGTTTGCTCGGTAGAGGTTTGGCAATTGTTTTCATCAAGATAGACGATCAGCTTTTTCCCAGATTCCGTTGACGAAACATCTCGTGAGTCATCCTCCCTCACGTTAGCCTCTCGCAAATCTAGGGGTTTTAGTCCTAAAGTACAGGTTAGCGAGAATTGCGGTGATGAGGATGGGTCTATGATAGGTCTCGATGTGGATATAGATGTAGGTTCGGGTGTAGGTTCGGGTGTAGGTTCGGGTGTGGGTTCGGGTGTAGGTTCGGGTATAGGTTCGGGTGTAGGTTCGGGTGGATTGAAGATAGTCAGAATAGCAGATGGAGGACTACCCAAGACCCCATTCTGAGGTTCAATAAGGTTGAGATTGACTGTTCGATTGCTCGTGGCAGTAGTAAGGATAGGAACGTTGAAAGTCTGGCTAGTTGCTGTATTAGTGAACGTTAACGTACCAGTAGTAGTGGTATAGTCAGTACCTGCGATCGCTGTATCGTCACTAGTGCTGTACTCTACAATGACATTTCCTCCAACCCCAATAGGAGGAGTGCGATCGACCTGAGCAGTAATGGTAGCAACATTGGTATTATCAACGCTGTAGGTGGGATTGCTGTATCGAACTTTAATCGCTTCATAAGCACCGATATCAGGAACAGTATCCTCAATTCCAGTACGGGATACGCCCCGTTGGTCAGTGGTAATCCCATCGACGCTTAAGCCTGCATCAAGGGCAGGACTGCCAGGAAGCAGGGCATGGGTTTGGGTTAAACCCCCGTTATTTTGTAGAGGGCCGAGTTTGGGGTCGATTGGATTTGCGATCGTGCCTACTAAGGTGCTGACTGTGAAGCCTGTGCTACCGTCACTTTTTCCAATTAGGTTGTTACCCTGGTCGGTAAATGAGCCAGAAACATCAGGAGTTCCGGAAGTGGCATTATTAAGTCCGTCAAAGTTGCCAGCAATAATCGTGTTCCTGGTGCTGACAGTAGTAGCTGCCATACCACCATAGGAAAAAGTACCTCTAAAAATACCTCCACCGTCTCCAACACCACTGTTATCACTATCTGCTGCATTATTCGTGATAGTCACGTTGTTCAATAAATTTACGACATCTCTAGCTGCATCTCCGTCAGTGAAGATACCACCGCCGTTGTTGCTTGCCGTATTGCCTGAGATGGTGCTGTTAGTGATAGTCAGTGATTGTCGATTAAAAATTCCACCACCGTCTGTTGCTGTGTTGTTGGAAATTGTACTGTTGGTGATGGTTGTATTAGCGGTACCAACACTACCACGGATACGGATGCCTCCACCCCTAGGCGCTGTGTTATTAGAGATTGTACTGTTGGTAACATTCAGCGTGCCTTGCTCGACATAGATGCCACCGCCACCGCCAAGGTCAGCATTGCCTGCTGTGTTCCCAGAGATAATGCTGTTTGTGACATTCAGGGTACCAGTGCCAGTGAAATTAATACCGCCGCCGTTACTATTTGTATTTCCACCCGTAATGGTCAAGCCATCGAGAGTGACATTGCCAACGGGAATAGTGAAAGTACTCCCACCTCCATTAGCATTGACAATGGTGTTACCTGCTCCTGCACCCGTTAACGTGAGCGATTTGTTAATCGTTAGTGACTCTATAAATGTTCCGGCTGCAACATTAAGATTTGCCTCCACTGCCGCCACATCCACACCGTTTTGAATGCGAGCAGTATTCGCTACATTGACAGTCGTTGCCGTACCCGATAAAGCTCTCCCCGCCTGAAGAATAATCGGAGCGTTTAAATTTACGGTAGGGGTTGTGAATGTAAGATTCCCTTGACCGATAGGTGCAGTGTTAGCACTCGCATCAACTGTACTATTTACCGTAATGTCATTGGTAGCTTGAAGGTTCACATTAGCGGTGTTTAAAGCTGTAATCAGCCTATTCGTGTTTAACTGCTGGGTCGCTGGGTCTGTAGTAGGAGTCGCTATATTATAGTCATCAGGAGCTACCGCGTCGGAAATGACCAATGAATCTGGGTCAAGTAGTAAAGTCCCCCAATTACCGTTAGGCGATCGCACATCAACAAAGCCATCGTAAACAAGCGTTGTTTCCCCCGATACTTCAACAAAACCACCATCTCCGCTCTCAGCGCCCCCCCGTGCGGTGATACTGCCATAGAAGCGAGTCGTGTCATCTGCCCAGACAATTACCGTACCCCCATTGCCCGTCGAAAGCGCATCGGCATTAATTACCGAATCCCTACTAACAAACGTGTTAGCTGCATTTGGTGTTTTCCCTGTACCCTGGTAGTCTCCCCCAATCAGCACTGTGCCACCCCCCTGAGTGCCAGAGGCATTAATGTTGGCATCAATGACACTCACTTTGTCACCCAAAACATTCACTCTGCCACCCGTATTGCCAGAGACATCAAGGGAACCAGAGGCGATCGCAATGCCTCCCCCTGTGGGTATAACAAGTCCTGAACCCGTCAGAGTAACAGTGCCATCTGGGTTAACTGTTACTCCTGTTGCATTACCCACATCTCCTCCACTGAGCAATTGGGGTAAGTCTAGAGGGGATATTCCGGTAGCACTCGGCAGTTGGCTGTTATCCGTTATGGGTTCAAATTCCAAACTTAGCAGCATTCCCACTTGGCTAAGGCGTACTATATTATTCCCTGGCACCGCCGCCATATTAATGGTTCCACTAGGCGCTGCAACTGACCCCGTATTGATGATTGTGCCGCCCAGCAAGCTTAAATGGTTGCCCTCAGTGACTACCAGATTACCTGCATTGACGATACTACCCGGCTGACTCATGGTGAACGCAAAACGATTAGGAGTACCGACCAAATCTTGATAGTCATTCGTCCCAACCGCATTAAACCACCCCTCAGCTAAACCAATACCGTTGGCAGTGGTGGCAGTAAATGAACCAGGTACATTCAAACTAGCACCTTGACCAAAAATCATTCCTGCTGGATTCATCAAAAACAGGTTGGAATTGCCCCCTGTTACCTGAATTAAACCGTTAATGACTGAAGCGTCTCCCCCCACTACCCGACCAAGAATATTTTGAATCTGGGGAGTAGACATAAAATTAGCCACCTCTCCTGCATTCAGACCAAAATTCTGGAAGCTGTGGAAGAGATTTGCCCCATTCCTCGATAGTGTTCCGCCTTGGATATTGAAATAGTTGTCATTAGAAGTAACGCTTGTGTTTGTCCCATCTACAGCAGGGGTGATAGATTGGGCTGTTGCTGGTTGCAGGGCGATCGCTTCAATAGCAGAAAGGATTGTTAGCAGCCAAACCGCACTTTTTTGCAAAACAGTCTGGTGTCTCCCATTGCTAGAAAAACGCAATTGAGAGGGTGACCCTAGCTTTCGTAGGGATTTTTTATTCTTCATAATAAAAAAAATAGAGCCAGAAATGGGTAAATGAAATCAAATGCTTGAGCCTATTGAAAAAGCACCCTTTGGCTTATTGCTTGTATTAGTTCTCGCTTTTTAATTCGCTTCTTATGCAGGAATTTATTAAGTTTTTTAGTTTTATTCAAAGAATAAACTTACTTCGTTCCTTGAAATAGCATGAATATGCTCTCTTGAAAGTTTAGAGAAGAAAAAAAACCGAGAGCGAAACCGCTCTCGGTTAGTCATCAGGGTGCATCTATATCTCTGTATCCGGCATTTGTGCGACGGTATCAGGAAGAAATGAGGAAAATAATGATATCAAGTCTGTTTGATTGCACATTCAAAGTATCTCAGGACTTACGCAAAGACACTTGATATAGCGTAAGAGTCACACAAGTTGCATGGGAAGCTCCTATACAACTACATATAGCGTACCTGCGTAAGTCCTGTACTCATGTCCTGAGCTAATTGGCGATCGCTATAATTGGTTTGTTCATCAATCGCTACGAGTTTGGACTACCAATTTAGAAATGAACAACTCGCTCGACAACATTACCGAATCAACACTGGGGCATTGCATAGAATCAGCTCCAGTTCATAGCCTGATTCTGGAACGCCGAAACAGCAAAGCGGAGCCGATAAACATCATGACGAAAAACGCATTCAGACCCAATACACCCAACACACCCATGGATGCTTCTACCGAGGTTACTTGGGGCTTCTTGATAATCAGTGCGAGCACGGGAACCAATGCCTGAGCGAGTGCTGTTGCAAACAACGCATGTGCCATTCCCTGTGGCCGTAAACGTGCGATGGTGGCACCGAGGATTCCAATGGCGAGTACTCCGAAATACATCAGGTTAACGGGGTTGTCCTCAGACCCGATGATACCAACGGCAAGGTTCATCCAGACGAGGAGGAGCGCTGCCGCGAGTGCAATGCCGACAGCTACTCGGTATGCCATAGTGCCCCCCTTCCTCGCTACCAGTTCATAGGCGAGACCCGTGCCGAAGATGAGGGCACCGGCGACAATGAAGTCGGTCAGGTCCCAGACTACTTGATCGGTAAACAGCATCGCTAACAAGGGCAGCAGCAATATGAATGCTGTCCCGAGCGCAAGGTGAATAATGTTTTTGTTTTGCCTTATGAGATATGTTATGTTCTCTCTCATAATTCCTGCGGATGTTTCGACGAACATCCAAAGTGCGAAACCAAATAATCCTCGTCCTTCCTGTGCACGCTCTCGGAGAAGATCGGTGAAAGTTTGCTTCATTCCCTCGCCGAAGCGCTCATAGTAAGGCTTCGAGTAGAGACGAAGCAGTTTTGCATACCAGGAGCGGTATCGTCGTATTAAGCGTTCAGATGTCATACGCAAAAGTATTTGGAAAGATCCGTTTTTGTTGAGCAACCATCAAGACTTCGCGGTATCGCTCCAATTCCGCAGCGAGTGCTTTTTTACCAAGCCCGGTGATTTCGTAGTAGATCCGCCGCTCGTCATCCATTTTTGGGTCTATCTTTTTGTCACTCTCACGTATCAATCCCGCCTCGCTCATGCGACCAATCGAGCCGTAGAGCGTTCCAGGCCCCATCTTTACCTTTCCAAGTGAATCCGACTCGACCTGCTTCATGATTTCATAGCCATGGCGCTCCTGTGTGGAGAGTGCAAGAAGGATATGAAACACGGCTGGAGTAAGGGGTGTATTGGTTGTGTTCTTTTTAGCCATGCCTCATACTATATCCGTTACGGATATATGTCAATACGATGCTAAAAGTCTGATATAAGCATTTCGGTTCTAGGCAACGGAAGCGTTGCTTACCGTTGGTTGATTTTCCATGCCTCACCACTTCACTACTATGGCAATGGGGACAACAAACTGCTATTCAAACCGTCATCTAGACTAACCTACTCCCTAAATTTCACTCCTTTGCTCAGGACTTACGTAGGTACGCTATATGTAGTGGTATAGGGGCTGAGACAGCTACATCGGAAAAAACTAATTAATTGAGCCTGATCTGTAAGGGCACAGCAAGGCTTTAGCCCCTAACCTTTGTGTGTTCATTTAAACGGATTACTCGGATATAAAGCGGTGTAGAGACGCGATAACCCTTGTCTCCCGCTAAATCACTTAAGTGTTTCCAGGCTCACTTGCAATTCTCACCACCCGATATACCTTGACTAAGGCAAGATAAAGAAGATACTTAGGTGTCTTTAGTTTTCAAGTCGCAATCACTTGAACCTTCTCCCTAGTCTAGCTGCGAAGATTTGACCTATGATACGGACACTTGTTTGCTACTCTCTCAGTCTAGGAATCGGGATTTGGATAGTTCTTTCCAGTCTCTCTCAACCCTTATGGGATAAGGATAAGGCTCTCAAAGCAGGCGTTACTGCCACATCTAATTTAGAAAAACTTTCCACTTTCCCTTGTCTGTTACTGTCCTCATCTCCTAACTGGTTCCAAAATGACTATAAGTCGATGTCTGACCGAGATCGATTTAGGGAGCCAGTGCGACCTAAAAAGGCAGCAACATCGTTTAAAAATTGTGAGTCACAAAACTTAGGGGTGGATGAGCAGCTTTGGGGCCAATTTAACCAGCCTGGAGACAAGCAAGCGTTGTTAGCGGCAATCTATCAGAGTCTGCGTTACCTGCAAAGCGATGCAGCGGCGAAGGCTTACCGGAGGTATCGGGTGGCTGGAATTACTCGCGAAAGGGTTTATCGGAGTCTTTGGCGGTTTCGGCAGTTGGTACTCTCGTCGAAATCAGCAGAGGAACTAGAGACAGCAGTGAAACGGGAGTTTGTCTTTTACCAGTCAGTTGGAAAAGATGGTTTGGGGAATGTATTGTTTACTGCCTACTACGAGCCAGTTTATGCGGCTAGCCGCGTACCGACTCCAGAGTACCGCTACCCCTTGTATCGACGGCCACCAGGTTTAGATTCTTGGGCCAAACCTCATCCTACCCGCGAACAACTAGAAGGGAAAGATGGTTTGCAAGCTTCCAAGGGGAAGCTGCGGGGATTGGAAATATTTTGGTTGCGCGATCGCTTACAAGCTTACCTGATTCATATCCAAGGTTCTGCCCGACTCGTCCTGCCTGATGGTACCCAGACAACTGTAGGCTATGCCGGTCATACGGCTTACAACTATAGCAGTATCGGACGAGCACTGGCTGATGATGGCAAATTGCCCCTAGAAGGCATGACAATGCCGATTATTTTGGAGTATTTCCAGAAACATCCTGAGGAACTCAATACCTATTTGCCACGGGACAAGAGTTTTGTGTTCTTCAAAGAAAACCACGGTGAACCGGCAACCGGTAGTATTAGTGTTCCTCTAACCGCCTCACGCTCGATCGCTACAGATAAGTCGCTGATGCCACCCGGCGCTTTAGCCTTGATTCATGCCCCTTTTCCGTTTAAGAAATCTAATGGAAAAATGGAATTTCACACCGTGACGCGCTATGTGCTTGACCAAGATACGGGAGGCGCAATTCGAGGGCCAGGTCGTGTGGATTATTTTTTGGGAACGGGAGATGTGGCAGGCGATCGTGCAGGCGTCACAGTTGCTGATGGGCAATTGTATTATTTGCTGCTGAAGAATTGACCAAAAATTATGAATTGTGAATTATGAATTATGAAATAGTTTGTAATTTATAGGGGGAAAGAAGTCCAGACTAAAAAATTAGGGGTGTATATTTAGAAGCAGTCGAAATTTCTTCTTAAAAGCCTGAATTCTTAATTCATAATTCAGCATTCATAATTCATCATTTAAAAGATATCACGATTCGCCAATTAGTGTAAAAGCTGCCCAGTTATAAGGATTAGGCTGTTGTTTTAGAGTGGTCAGCATAGCCTGACGCAACGCTTGGGCTTTGTCAGGATTTTGCTTGAGATTGCGATAAAATTCGGTCATTAGTAGGGCAGTTGATTCATCGGGGATAGACCACAAAGAGACGATAACGCTTGGAGTTCCGGCACTAATCAGGGCACGAGATAACCCGATGACACCATCACCTGTGATTTTTCCTCGACCCGTGTTGCAAGCACTCAAGACGACTAAGTCTGCATTCAGCTTTAAACCGAGGAGTTCTCCCGCCGTGAGGAATCCTTCATCACCTGGTGAGGGAGCGAGTGCGATCGCACCGGGTATGCCCAGTTGCTTGATATCATCGAGTATGCCGTGAGTTGCGAAATGCATCAGTCGCGCTGCGGACATTTGCTTGACGATACTTGCCTTGGTTGCCTGTTCACCAGTAATCGCTTGGGTGTTCAAAAGCTTGGCAATTTCTATGGCTTCCTGTTCAGCAGAAGGTAATGGTTCGAGATCGGCAGGCATCTTGGGATTGCCCACGATTAGGGCATTCTTCCCTTGCAGTTGTTCCGCATTTTGTGATGCTCGACTTTGCTGTTGTTGGTGCGTCAAATCGAGAACTTGAATAGCTGGAGCGGTCAAAAGGGTATGTTTTTCAATCAGGTATTGACCGGAGGCGTCTTGGAGTGCCGGAAAAGGTAATAAAAATAGGGTTTCGTGGGGGATAAAAACTACACGTTCTGTAGGGTCTTTTGGCAAAAACTCGGCAATCGGTTCAATGAGAAGTTGATAAAGTTGCTTTCTTACAGGTTCGTTACGTTGGGCGTAAGGGCCCGCCAAATTCCGGCTGGCGCGAACGAGGTCTTCTAAGGACGTTGGGGCATTACTTTTTGCCTGTCCTGGCACTGGCTGAAGGTTTTTCAAATCAACTTCACGAAATGCGACTTGACCCGTGGGTTGGACAACCCAGATGAAGAGTTTTGCAGATGGTCCTCGCAGCTTACCTTGAAACTTGAAGTCGTCGTCGGGAATGATGGCATACTCAACCAATGTGGCTTTTTGGGTTTTGGCTATTTGCTGAATTTGCTGGATAGTTGGTGGTTGTGCCTTGGTTTTATAATTTTGGGCAGCTTGAGGAGATAACCGTTGGCCGAGTAATTCGACAAAAGCACGCACCCTGCCTCGCTCGGATATTTCTAAAGCCGCTTCGGGTTTTTTCGCAGCGATGAGGATTTGTTGCAGCAGGTTGTAGGAGAATACTTGGGTGTCAAAAACGGACACGTTATCGGCATCCGTCAAACCGGGTCGGAGGGATTCAAATGCTGTCAAGGCTTGTCTGAGTTGTTTCTCGGCTTCTGGGAGATTCCCTGCACTAAACAGTACATGACCTAAGTTATTAAACGCCATTGCTTCGAGTTGCCGATCGCCTATTGTTTGGGCGATATTTAAGGTCTGCTGTTGATGTGCGATCGCTTTTGGGAAGTCGCGTTGGTCTTCATAGGTTAGCCCTAAGCCTCCCAATGTCCTGGCTTCGAGTTGGCGATCGCCAATTGTCCGTGCAAGGGTCAACCCTTGATTGTAGTAATCTATGGCTTTGGCTGTATCACCCTTGACTTGGGAAGCAATTCCTAGATTGTTGAGAGTATTTGCTTGTCCTGCCTTGTCGTCAACAGCTTTTGCGATCGCTAAACTCTTCTGATACGCCTCAATCGCTTCGTCGTACTTGCCTTGGTTGGCGTAAATTGCTCCTAGATTGCCTAAAGCCGCCCCTTCTCCAATGCGGTCTTTGACTTCCTGGGCAATGGTTAAGCTTTGCTGATAGGATGCAATAGCTTTGTCATAATTCCCTAATCCTTCATAAGCATTGCCTAAATTTCCGAGAATCTGTCCCTCGCCTTGGCGGTTTTTAAGCTGCTGCATCAGTGCCAATGCTTGCTGATGGGAAGCGATCGCTTTTTCGTAGTCACCCATGCTTTTGTAAGCAATTCCCAGATTGCCTAGAGCTCGCGCTTCACCGTTGCGATCGCCCAAGGTTTGGGTAATGGGTAGCAAGGGTTGCAAGGATGCGATCGCTTGTTTGTAGTTTCCAATTGCTAGGTAGGCTGCACCCAAATTTCCGAGTGCTGTTGCCTCACCCTGACGTTCTTTGAGTTGCTGGTAAATTTTCAGCGCCTGTTGCCAAGATTGAATTGCTGCTTCAAGCTTACCTTGCTGATATTGCGTAATGCCTTGCTGAATCAGTTGGTCGGCTGATGTCTTGCGGGTGTCTTGGGTGAGTGCCAAGGTTCGTGCTGTGGGAAATGATGACAGAAATAAACCTGTTAAGGATGGCGAAATAGTGGCAAGGAGAGTAATGAGTACCGTCAGAGCAATTTTTTGAGGTTGCATAGCTGTCATAGAGTAAATATTCAGCATTCTAATTAGAAGCTTTGATTGCCGATCACTGGCATTTTTTCAGGGGTATTTTCCATGAATTGCTGTGACGTAAATTTAAATTCAGGGAACAAAACATCAGTGAAACGTCTCTCAAACAAATTCACGTCCGACAGCTTTTTCGGCTCCTCATTTTCTCTGGGCAGACAAGAACCGATTAGTTCTAGCTTGCCCTCGTGGTTAATCCTCAACTCTGTCGCATGACAAGTCGTCGGTGTGCTGACCAGGCTCATATCCAAAATCACGCCCCCATAACCAGATAGACTTAAGAAAGTTGAGTCATCTGTTAGCGCATTTAGTTCTAAATCCGTTGAGGGTCTGTTAGAAGCATCATTACTATCTCCACCCAAACCAGTGTTACTAGCCGTGTCACTGGAGCTAGTAGTACTAGGAATATCACTTAAGTTATTGCTGCTTGGGATGCTACCTGGATTAGTGCCGCTTGGGATGCTACCTGGATTAGTGCCGCTTGGGATGCCACCTGGATTAGTGCCGCTTGGGATGCCACCTGGATTAGTGCCGCTTGGGATGCCACCTGGATTAGTGCCACCAACGCTGTCATTGGAGTTGGAAGGGGTTGGGATGAATGGCC
>JBFLZA010000005.1:0-36610 GCA_040756535.1 Cyanobacteriota bacterium | reverse complement strand
TGCCTGATTCTTCGTTGCTAGCGGCTCAAAATCTTCGACTAGAATTCGTACTAATTCACCTAGTTGTACTGACTCACAGCGCAGTGCAACACCCGCCACCTCACTGGAATGGACTTCTAAAAGGGAGTTAATCAAGCGGAGTTGGCGATCGCTACTTTGAATCATCCGCTCCAAAATTGAGCGGGGAACGGGGATGAGGGGTTGGAGGTTGGTAGGTTGAAGGTTTGAAGGTTGCAGGTTTTCTAGAGAACTTTCAACATTCAACTTACTAACTTTCAACTCTTCTGACTCCTGGCGATTGAGCAAGTTGTTGAGTACCATTAACCAACCCAAAACCGGCGTCCGCAAGTCGTGGGAAACGGCGTGTAAAAATACATCCTTAAGTTGGTGCAGTTCTTGGAGTTCGGTATATTTTTGCTTCAGTTCTTGGGTACGCTCTTCGACCTGATGTTCTAAGTTGGTATTAAGTTCCTGTACCTGTTGGTAAAGTTGCGCTTGTTGAATCGCGATCGCAACTTGTGTAGAAAGTGCTCTCAACAAGTCAATTTCAAACGGTTGCCAATGACGGGTGCGATCGCATTGATGAGCAACCATGACCCCAAACAGCTTTCGTTTGTTCAGAATAATGGGTACAGCTAAACACGCTTTGACGTGATAGTGAGTAAAATACTGAGCGCGTAATGAGGAAATTTTGGCTTGAGCGGTATCATCGATAACCTGAAGATTACCCGATTCTAACAGCGTTCTCAGTTCCTTGAGATAGGCTGGGTTGTCGGGCAATATCTCCAGAATTGACCCCCAATTGGATACCACCGATTCAGCAGAATGTTTACTTTGTAAGTGTTTATCAATGCAAGTAATCAAGACGCGATCGCACTGGAGAAATTGCCGAACTTCTGTGACAGTGGTTTGGAAAATTTGCTTGAGATCGAGGGATTGTCGAATACGCAGGGCAATTTGTCCCAATAAGCGATCGCGCTCAGTCGTAAGCCAACGTTCTTCCTCAGCACGCTTGCGCTCTGTAATGTTACGCACAATCACCAACACTTCATCTTCCCCACAGGCGACAATCCGCGCCTCCCAGTAGCGAGGCTGGCCCTTAACCGGTAGTTCGTACTCCAGCGTTTGAATAATGCCTGTTGATAGAGCTTGGGCAATGTGCTGCTCGATTAACTGAGCAAGCGGTGCTGGTAAAATTTCTGGAACTTTTTTCCCCACCAATTCATGAGCAGGTACCAGCAAATCACTCAAATTTTCTGCATGGCAGTCTAAATAGATACCCTCTCGATTTAAGCGAAAGATTAAATCAGGAATCGCATTTAAAAACGCACGATTTCGGGCTTCACTCTGACGCAGTGCATCTTCTGCTATTTTACGAGCGGTAATATCGCGCAGCCCTGCTACACGGGCAGTGCGTCCTTGATAAATAATACTTTTCGCGGAAATTTCCCCGATGAAGGTGGTACCGTCTTTTTTGAGACCTAGCGCTTCAAACGGTTCATCGGAGGGAACTTGTGCTCTGAGGCGAATATAATCTTGCGAACAAGGATCTGCGAGTTTCAAAACAGATTGACCAATGAGTTCTGTTCTGGAGTAACCATACAGGGCTTCAGTCGCAGGGTTGACATCGAGGATGGTGCCTTTGTCGTGAATCACCACGGCTTCAAAAGTGGCCTGAAAGAAGCTCTGCAAGCGCCCTTCACTTGCCCTGACATCCTCCTCTGCTTGCTTGCGATCGGTAATGTCCATCAGGATGCCATCCCAAAGTAAATCGCCATTGAGCCGTCGTTCCAATCGAGAGGCACCTTGAATCCACTTTACTTTGCCTCCAGGGGTGAGAATACGTCCTTGCCAACTCCAAGGTTCACCGGTGGCAGCAGAAGCAGCGATTGATTGTTCGTAAGCCTCGCGGTCATTCGGATAAATTAAATCCACGAGTACCTGAAAATTGGCTTGTATTGCCTCTGGTTCTAATTCATACAATTCCCGACAGCCAGAACTGGCATAGAGAACTGAGCGGGAGCCATCAGAACGCTGTAGGAACTGGAAAATCATTCCCGGTACGTTGGCAGCGATTTTTTCAAGTTGCAATTGGCTTTGTTGGAGAGCGTCTGCAATTTGGCGGTGAGCAATTAAAGAGCCAACGGTTGCTGCCATTGTCATCAAAACCGCAGATTCATCCATAGACCATTGCCGCTCCGATTGGCAGTCATCAAAACCAATAAAGCCCCAGAGCTTGCCGTTCACGGGAATGGGGACGACTAAGATGGATAAAATTCCCTGTGATGCCAACAGGTGCCGTTCCAGTGGAGATAATTCTCGCACTAACCCCTGGCAGGAATGTCCGGCGCTAAGTTCTTCATACCAGTAGCTCATGCCAACTGATGCAAATGTCAGGTTTTGTAACTGGGAATTCTCAATTTCAGCCGTAACAGTTTCCCTTGCCCATTCAAACTGCTGGCTCATAGCGGGTTCACCCGTTTCTGCATGGGGATGAATTTCAAAAATATAAACCCGATCCACATGAGTGACTTGTCCTAGAGTAGCTAGGGCTTGATTGATAGCGCTGGGCAAGTCGTCGGTTGCCAGCAGTTGGTTAGTTGCTTGTGCTACCCCTTGCAGGAGATTTGGGTAAGAGTGAACGGCGACACCATCCGTTTTCCAGCTAGTTGGCGGTTCGACTTCTTCATGAGGCTGAGCTGTATTCATGGGGAGGCGGTGAGCATACCAGATACCATCAGTCTAGAAAATCTGCACAACTAATCAAATCAGCTTGCTCGTGCGATCGCTTCCTGCACCCGATGTCCAGTAATTTTCGTTTTTAGGATTTCAGTAGCTAGGTATACCGAATTACTTTATACTAAACCGTCCTTTAGATATATCACTTTTCCCCTTAATAAAGCTAAATTTTAAATTGATTTTACTTTCTCAATTTCAATTTTTTAAGCAACAAAATTTGTAAATTCACATTTCTTACCACCTCATCCTTTGGATATAATCATGAGCCTTAAACATCAGAAAAATTCAATCAAAAAGCTTGGTGCCCTGATGGGTATTGCTAGTGCTAGTGTTTTCTTAAGTTTTCCAGCCTTAGCACTAATCAATTCCCACTCTAGTAGCTTTGATAGCTCTCCCAATCCTCGCACTCCTGAAAGCAGTAGACAATTATTAGCTCAGGGTACATCCGGAAATGGTCAGACGGGAATCAATCAAACTGGCACGAGTGGAGTTGGTGATTGCCAAATCAACACGGGTGGAACTACTTCCAACAATCAGCAAACCAATCGTCAGCAGAACGCATTTACCCAATATATGAACGCTGGGTACGCCGCAACCCAACAAAGGAGCTACCCAATAGCTTTGGCTTGCTTCCAAAGGGCGCTTCAGCTACGTCCTGGCAATCCTTATGCTACCCAAGCGGTTCAAAACGTACAAGGTTATATACAGCGTAATAGCCAAGGTGGCACTATCACGTCTCCAGCTAATCAAGGTGGTACTGCACCTAATCAGGGAACGGCTGCACCCAATCAAGGGGGTACTGTACCTAATCAGGGGGGAACGACTGCGCCCAATCAAGGAGGTACTGCGCCCAATCAGGGAACGACTGCACCCAATCAAGGGGGTACTGCACCTAATCAGGGAACGACTGCACCCAATCAAGGGGGTACTGCGCCCAATCAGGGAACGACTGCACCTAATCAAGGGACTACTGCACCAGCTACTCAAGGTGGCACTGCACCAACTAATCAAGGCAACCGTTAATCACAAATTCGGCGTTCATCAGCACCGGTAAAGTTTACAGATAGGGTGGGTAATGCCCACCCTACTACTATGAGTTTGCATAAGTTCTATCCAGGCTAGAACTGCTCAGTTGCTTAGAGCAAGTTACTTAGAAAGCTCCACTACTGGCTAAGTCCATAGTGATAGCCACTTTCGATAACAATACTATAAGGTTCTGATTGCAGTCTCAAATAGGGTGGGCATAGTTGCATGAATTACAAGCAGTTTCGAGCTTTTCAGTATCTCAATCAGACTCAGCTGCAAAACTTTGTCAGTGCTTGCCAACAGATAACGATTCAAGCCGGTCAACGAATGGTGCAACAAAACTCTCAAGGAAACAACATTTTCTTTGTTCTAGACGGAAAAGTTCGGGTGTTCCTTGATACACCCCATGGGGAAAAGGAGTTATCTCAGATTGTGGCACCGACAGTACTTGGAGAAATCAGCTTTTTCAGTGGTGAACCAAATTCTGCCAATGTCGCCGCGCTTACACAGGTACATACACTGGTTATGCCGTTTGAAGTCTTACGTCAGCGTTTGCACCAAGGGGATGCAGCTTCTTCAATTGTGATGCTAAATATGGCAGAAGCGATCGCACAACGAGCATCCGCCATGACTCGCAAAGTTTCCGAACTCTACACTTACCAGTCTGAGGCTCAACTTTCTCAACTTCAGAGTGCGAGTAAAGATTTGTTTGGAGAGTGGAGTTTTATCTAAGTTTTACAGCAATCAGATACAACTAACCCACCGAGAAACGGTGGGTAAAAGTGCTTATTCAGTTGCATGGAATAATCACCCTGATTAGCTGTGTTAGGCATTGTGAGTTGTTCTATTAGGCAGAATCCAGCAAAGTAGTGGAGACAATACCGTACAGGCAACTGTAATAATCCAGATAACTAATAAAGCTTGGCTTAATTCAGTACTCATGTTTTCTCCCTCAGTAAGGGTAACTCTGGCTAGTTCAAGCCGAGGATGAATACGACAATTTTAGCCAAGTGTATACCTGTTAACAGACAGGATATTCATACTTTGATATATCTTTTTATTCCTGTTAGTAGGTAATTGCCTAATCTTGATGAATCTTTTTAAACTTGAGCAGTCATTCTTTTTTCAGTAACTAAAGTCAGGCTATCCCATTCTCCTTTGTCGCTATAAGTACGCACAAGGCGCTGGCGCTGATCAGGTTGAAACAACCAACCGACTTCTAGTACAAACCTGTGGCGTGGTTTAATCTGCAAAGGACAGTTGGAAGAAGCACCATCCGGCAGCAGCAATACTTGGATGGGTAAAGCGCCTTCGTCAAATAGGAGGATTGAGCCGTTAATTTTAGCGGTGGAGGTAATGGTGCGAGCAGATGCTCCAGTCCCAAAGGTGAGTTGTTGCACTAAGCGGTTAGTGTCTTCCCGATGGATTTCAAGCTGAGTAGGATAGGTATCGGGCGATCGCAAATCTGGATAAATCGTTACCGCCTCTCCCTGCCATTCCCCCAACAACTGCTCTACTGTAAGGGGTGGGCGCTCTGGGCTATCTGTACCTGCCAGTTTTTCCCGAATTAGCGTCAACCGCGACAACTGACTCTCCTTATCGAATAGCTGCACCAGACGCAGGCGGCGATTTCCCTGGATTAACCCCAATTCTGCCCCAAATTCTCCAAAAGGTGCCCATTGCATTGAACCTTGAGAGAATGCACCATTTTCAAAAAACAGAACGCTTCGACTCAAAGAACTATATTCCAGAACTCTTTCGTCTACAGCTTGATTGGGTGGGAGGCGGCGGATTGTTTGGCGAATAATTTGATTATTGTTGAGTCCTTCTAAGCTCACCACAGTGGGTGTATCTTCCAACAGTTCCCCTTGAGGTGACAAGCGGGTGAAGGAGCCTTGCCATTCCCCTAAATTTTTCCCAAGATTTTCCCATTGTGACGGCATCTTGCTGTTTATAGAGTAACTAATTATTAAGTATTTTTCTAATTGTAGGGGTTTTCGCTGTGAAAGGTTAGTTATTTGGAAGAGGAGAATGGTTTATAACATTCCTTGCGAGAAAATTAAATAAGATTACTAAAATCTGGAGTCGGTATAAAATGAGTTTTCAAGAATCTAACTTTAATACACAGGAGTGGTCTGATTTAGTTTCAGCAGTGGTAGAAGCGACTCTCACTCAGAATCAATCCACTCTCAATCAACTGCTCAAGCAAGTTATTGATGTTATTCCTGCTCACCAACCCGAACCCTTGAGAGGACAAACGGCTAGCAATCTACTGATTCAAATTGCTCAAGAGCTTGAGAAATCTTTAGACCGTCCAAATCATCCAATCCTCGCGTGGTTCGTCGTCTATGTAGGTTTGGGTTCATCCTCACCGGAAGCCATTCAAGCCGTGCAAATGCTTTTAGATCAAGAGTTTAAGCCATTTGACGATTTTTTTGTAGACTCTCAAGGAATTCATTTCTACGACCAAGGAGCAACCCCGGAAAAGCTCCAGCAACTTCCACAACGATTATCTGAGTTTACTCAGATGACGATCAGGATGGAAATTTCAGAAATTAATCATATTATTGAACGATTTAACTTATCTGAAAATGAAGCGAGAAATGTCTTAATAAATCTAAAAATATTGGAACAAAAAATGAAAATACCTATTGATCAATTATTGTCCATATTAGATTATAATGATGATTTACTTCAAAATGTAATTGAATCAGATTTAACTCAAGGTGACCATATTAATCGCTTTGGTGCATAAGTGGTGCCATAGGCTGTTCAGATCCCCGACTTCTTGAAGAATTCGGGGATCTTGGCGTTTACGAATCATTTAGGATTGCTATAGGTGATTGCCTGTAAAATTATCTCGCAGGAGCATTTCGATGCAATAGTTACAGTGATCGAGATCGCAAAACCAAGCTGTATTGAGTCAATTGAAGAATATTGCTGGAATCATACCCTAGCTATAGGGTAAATCAATGCTATCCAAGAATTTGAGTGAGATAATGGAAGAGTGAGGACAAGAACGGAACCACCAATTGTATACAAAGGGGGAAAAATATGAACCTCAAATTGTTAACCACCTTAACCCTACTGACTCCGCTATTTTTCACGAACCCAGTTAAAGCTGAAAATCCTCTTCACGTCAAACAGCTATTATCAACTGGGGCTTGTGTGAAGTGTGATCTATCAAGAGCAAACTTGAGTGGCGCACATTTAATCGGTGCAGACTTGAGAGATGCGAATCTGCAAGGCGCTAACCTCTCTGAAGCGAACCTCGAAGGTTCTGATTTGACGGGTGCCAACTTGAAAGGCGCTAACTTGACATCAGCGATAGTAACTAACGCCAACATGAAACAAGCAAATCTCGACCGGGTTAATTTTACTGGCGCTAAGATTTATGATGCTAATGTGTACGGGGCATCGATGAATGATATGAACATCAGTGATGCCGAGATATTTAACACAGGAATCGGCATTGGTGGAGATGCGCCTATGGAGGACTGGCCCTAGGCTGTCATTAAGATAGTACGTATCCTTCTTTAAATTAAGATAGATGAGCCTCCCATTTCTTTGTCAAAACTTTAAGAAATGGGGGTTTCTTTTTTGTTATTACTGTGTATCTGGTTGGTGTTTTTTTGAAAATCACATGATTGAGACAGGCTTTTCGGTCTGTCCCACAAAAACTAGAGCAGTTTACGTTTGCATAGAATACAGTAAGGGCACGGCATTGCCGTGCCCCTACAAATTTCATATGCTCAACGCCTTACGGCATCTTAAGGTTAGGACAGGATCGGCGGTGGGTGCGATCGCGCAACCAATTCGTTGAATGCTCAACGCCTTACGGCATCTTAAGGTTAGGACAGAGCGTCCGCTAAAACCCTTACGAGGTAACTGCTCCTAACCAATTTTACAAGCATCTCTTCTCCAGAAGCTACAAAACTGCTAAACACTTGCCAAATCCTCATTTTTTTAGAAATTGACAAGCTCTCCATACATTGCCCAGTATAGCTTCTAGCATTTTTGCAAGCATCTCTCAACGAACAAAAAAGGCTGAACCCTATACCCTACCTGAATAAGAAGCAACTACCAAATCGTCTACTCATTCACAACCGCAGATGCTTGCATTTGTCACCGTGCCGCAAATCGACGCACTGCTAACAAACTTCCCAACAACCCAACTGAACCGCCTAGACTCAACAGTAGCAATGGTAGTAGCAATAACTGTAGGATGTTCGGTTGTGCTCCTGCGGCAACATATTGGATGAAATCTGGTGCAGTGGCAAGCAAGTTGGCCAGAAACCGTTGGACAGTAGTAATCAAAACCCAAGCGATCGCAGCACCAACTACACCAAATGTAATACCCTGCAAAATAAACGGCAAATAAATCCAAGATGTTGTTGCGCCAACGAGCTGCATAATTTCAATCTCACGGCGTCGTGCCATCACAATCAACCGCATCGTTGTTGTAATCACAGCAACGGCTGTCAAGCTAAGTACACCCGTAATCGTCAAACTCACCCAGCCCAAACCCTGATTGAGCTGTTGCATCCGCTGAAGTACCTCATCCATATATTGCACCTCATCGACTCCCGGTATTTTCGCTAGTTGTTCCGCCAGCGTGGGTACATCCTGAGAATGCCTTGCTTTTACCTTGAGTTCGTCCACAAGAGGATTCCCTTCCAACTGTTCAGTTGCCCCCTCAACATCAGAAATTCCCATTTCCCGAACTAATGCTGCCCAAGCTTGCTCCTTGGTAATTTTTTTGACATCCGTCACATCGGGCAATTGGGAAACAAGTGGCATTACCTTATTAATCGGTGCCCCCGGATCGAGATAGACAGAGACTTCCACCTGAGAGCCAAACTGATTGAGCAATCCCTCTAACTTCCAAGATGCCTGCAAACTCATGCCAAACAGAAACAATAAGACGGTGACAGTACTCACTGCCGCCCAATTCATCCAGCCCCCACGCCGTAAACCTAAGAGAGTTTCGCGCAGGAGGTAGTCGAGTTTAGTGAGAAATTGAAACATCCTTCTTGGTAGCGTGCTAGGGAGAGAGCAATAAAAATAGCATTCTAAGCAATGGCTTGGTGGGTTATCCCGAAAAGCTAGAGCGAATGAAACTGTTAGTATTAATTAGAAACTAATCTTTGCAAATCTAGCTGTATTCGCGAGTCTCCCCATGACTGCTCAACTCGTTGTTGAAAAGAAAAAATTAGACAAACCCCCTTTAGAGATTCATTATCTAGGCGATCGCGTTTTGCGTCAGCCGGCCAAGCGTGTTGCCAAAGTGGATCAGAGCATCCGGCAAATCGCTCAAGAGATGCTGCAAACCATGTACAGTGCTGATGGCATCGGTTTAGCAGCCCCTCAAGTTGGGATTCATAAGCAAATTATTGTAATCGACTGCGAACCCGACAACCCAGAAAATAAACCTTTAGTTCTGATTAACCCGACGATTAAGCGTTTTGGTAACCAGCTTTGTGACGCTCAAGAAGGTTGCCTGAGCATTCCGGGTGTTTACCTAGATGTGACGCGTTCAGAAGAAATCGAAGTTGCCTACAAAGATGAGAACGGACGCCCGCAAACCTTGAAAGCGAACGGGTTATTATCTCGCGCCATTCAGCACGAGATGGATCACCTCAATGGAGTAATGTTTGTCGATCGCGTGCAAAATGGTCTAGCTTTGACAGAAGAATTGAAAAAGCACGGCTTCTCGACCCAAGCAGTGAAACCCATTGCCTAACCCATCTTGTAAAGAACAATGATGACACCAAAAAGCGGATTGTTTTTGATGGGTTCCTGCGTTGCTGCGATTGCTGCCGTTGGTTCAATTTTTGAACTTTCTTCTGGGAACCCCCAGTTAGGCTCATTAGTCACAGAAATTATTCTGGCGGGTAGTGTGCCTTTAACTGGATTATTTTTCTACGCGGCAGTTCGCGATGCTAGGGCAAATCAGTAAAGTAGGCAAACAGGTTAGTAGTTAGTAGTTAGTAGTTTTTCCAATAACCACGCTTCCCATCCCCACTAACTCATCCACACTAACCACTAACGAATGACCGGTCAAGTTTATCGTGGATTCCTGAGACAGTTGTCTACGGGTGGTACAGCAGCCATGCTGCTACCTCCCTATCCTCTGTCTGAATACGAGGAAATGCTAATTGGGCGTGACCCTAAGAGCTGCCAATTTATCTTAGATTCAAATCAGTATTTAGGCGTGTCGCGTCGTCATGCCGCCATTCGTCCTGTATCTCCGTTGGGCAATGGCTTTCCCCGTTGGGAAATTTGCGACCTGAGTAGTGCTAATGGTACCTATGTTAACGGATACTGCTTGCGGGGTTGTCAGCTATTACAAGCAGGCGATCGCATTACACTAGGTCAAGATGGGCCCACATTCATTTTTGAGTGTCAGTTCAACGCCCCCAATCCCATCCCTCTCTATCCAACACCCCAACCCACCCAATTCACCGTCGCTGCCAGTACACCCTTAACTCCTCCGGCGGGTAGTGTCAATACTCATAAACCCGATTCAGTCACTTTTACTCAGTTATTTCCCCTCGCTTCAACGGGAAAACATTTAACTGAAAAAGCGTTCTTGGGGCCTGCTATCTTAACCGTGATCTTTGTGGTGCTGATGTTTGCATCCATTGGTCAACAAGATGTCTTTAATATGCTGGTTGCCACCTATTTAGCAGGGGCCGCTTATTACTTTGTTTATCAACTGTGCGGCAAGCCTAAATCCTGGTCAGTAATTTTATTTTGTGCCAGTTGCACTGCCTTAATGTTAGTTGGGCCCGTGCTGCCGCTATTTATCACTATTTTTCGCGATATTTTGCCTGGAAGCTTACCCCAAGAGGGGCAAATCATCAGCCTGATGTCTTTATTCATCCGGATGTTATTTGGTGCAGGGCTGATGGAAGAATTACTCAAGGCGCTGCCAGTATTAGGAATCTATTCTATTGGCAAACTCCTGCCCTCTCCTTGGCGAGAACGGATTGGAGTTTGGGAACCTCTAGATGGGATTTTATTAGGAGCCGCATCTGCGGTTGGATTTACATTAGTAGAAACTTTGGGGCAATACGTTCCTAATATTATTAATGATGTCATGCTGCAAACCGGTGGGAACCCGCAGGAGTTAGGATTGCAGTTGTTGATTGCCCGTGTTCTCGGTTCTGTTGCAGGACACATGGCATATACGGGCTATTTTGGATATTTTATTGGGTTAAGCATTCTCAAACGGCGTCAGCGTTGGCAAATTCTGGGGATTGGTTATATTTGCGCTTCCATTCTTCATGCGCTTTGGAATACAGCAGGGTTTTTTAGTCCTGTACTGTTGGCAGTAGTGGGAATTTTATCCTACGCCTTTTTAGCAGCAGCAATTCTCAAAGCAAGGGCAATTTCACCAACGCGATCGCAAAATTTCGCCACCGGCTTTTTTGGGGACTAGACTGATACTTTTCCACCTCAATAATGACAAACATCAAACCTGATCCACTTGCTTTAATCGCAGTTATCCGGGAAAAGTGGCGAAATATAGCCCTTTCCACTGAACCTATTAACTATCAAAAAGCCACTACTGCGATAAAATCTGCCTATACTATCAGCGGATTAACGGCAATCGGTTCTTGGCTAGAATCCGCTGTGTTGGAAATTGCGGTTAAAGAAATTACACCAGAGCAACAAGCTCACATACCCCAAATCCGGGAGAAGTGGCAAAGTTTAGCGCTCTCCACAGCACCGATTGATCGCAAAAAAGCCACTTCTGCCGTAAAAGCAGCCTACGCTTATATCGGCTTGTCTGAGCCAAAAATTCTGTTTTGTGATGGCCCTTATGATGCCTTAGGGCTAGTTATTTTCGAGCAACTGAAGAGCCGATTCAAGCAACTGGAGAGCCAATTAAAACGTCAAGTCAAGTCCCTCCTGTACGGTGAACTCATCAACCAACTCCAGCAACATCTCGAAAGTACAGCAAAGAATGAAACTGAGAGGTTATTGGCGGGGTATCAGGTGTCAGTTGTGGTGAATCGGCTGTGGGAGGAACTAGAGAGGGAACTAGAAAACCAACCTGCAAGCGCATGGGGAAACCTCGTGGAACTCAACTCTTGGAGAGAAGCGCCGAAGAACAAAGGGGTAGCGCAAACGCTCCCAAGGTGGAAGCAACCCGAATTGCACAGGGAAAGGGGAATGTTAGATTTAGGCATGATACTCCCGCCTTGGTATGGGCTAAAGGCTCAACTCTATCCCCCAGCGTTCAACCAACTGGTGTGGCAACTCCAGCGTCAACTCTACAGCAAACTGGAGAGAGAACTGAGCATCGAACTGCTAAGCCAACAGTCAAGCCAACTAAAAAGCCAACTCCTCAGTTTGTTGGAACACCCACGCCCAAAATCGCTATGGCGTCAACTACAGTATATTCTTACTCATCCACGGGTAAGACGATTGGAAAACCAATTAGAACTTCAACTCAGGAGTCTACTGAGAAACCACCTGGAAAACTTGTGGGCAAAACAAGAGCAAGAACAGAACTTGTGGGTAAGATACAAGCAAGAAGTGATAGAGCAATTGAACAGGGAATGGCGCTTTATCTACCCCGGATTCTGGGCTGGTGAAGGCAGTTGGCTGGAATTTCAGTATTCTGTTTTGCTGCCTAAGGATAATAGCGCTACGCATCCCCTACCCAAATGGCTCAAAACAAAATTAGATTTGTTGCAATCAATTGTTAGGGAGTGTGGTTGGATTTTCCCTTATGAAAATGTTTGCATTGTATGTAATCGCCCGATCAAGCTCTCTTTAGATCATGAACAACGTCTCCATGCAGAAGGAGAACCCGCCATTCAGTTTGCTGACGGGTTCAGTGTCTGGGCTGAACGAGGAGTATGTTTGCCGGAAAATTAAACCAAGGTGCTAAGCAGCAACGGGTTCTGAAGCAGTTTGTTCTGGGGCATCATTTGGCATTTCCACCGGAACACCATCTTGCACCAGTGTGGGAGATTTTCCACCCTTTTGCACCAAATTAGTGACCATCGCTAGCAAGGCGTTTACTTTGCGAGTCCGCCACTCATCAATTAATCGTTCCACAGCATCCTCACTCAGACGGCGTTCCATTGCTTCACGCAGATAAGCGGCATGTCCTACCTCATCCCTAGCAACACTCTCGATACTTTTTTTAAGATTGCGACTGGTTGGTTCGTCTTCGGGTAGCACGTTAGCCATTCGTTGGAAGTCTTTGCTGGCATCTAGTTCCAGAATATAGGTGCTGCCTAAAAATACAAGCCATTCGATATTTTGGGGTTTCAAGTCTTCTTGGGAGTAGCCTTCATAGAACGCTTCAAAGAAGGGACTGCGCCTACGTTCCTCTTTCTTGCCCTCTTCCGTTGTTTTAGGCAAGTTTTTGAAGTCAATGACTTGCTTGTTAATCTGTTTTAAGCTGTGGGCAAAAATTTGACCATGGCGCTCTTCATCTGAGGCATGACCGGCGAGTTTTTCTGAAAGCCAGGTATCGCCTTCTTGTGCCGCGCGATCGCTTAAAGCCTTAAGGTAAGAAACAGAACCCGATTCCGCCAACTGAAACATGGCAAGCGTGTTGGGGCGCGTTTTGGTGTCGCGGATATTTCTGGCAGAGACATAAGCCATAGCGCTTGACCCTACCAAGTGTAGAAGGTATGTTAAAACGTTCATAAAAAACCGATCAGCGTGTTAGGAGCCTACAGAGGGATCGTAACTTGGTTTTTGAAATTAGCCTTGCTGAGTCTGATACTGTTAAGGGATATTGGGCAATGGATACCACGAGTGCGATCTGCGCTTCTCCCAAGGGGAGACGCCAAGGGCGAACGCAGCAGCGCTTCGCTATCGCCAAAACGCTTGACAAATTAGACAAATTGTATATAATCTTCACTCCCTGCCCAAAGCAGCGCACAATAGTGTAGATATGGCCCAAGACTCAACGACGACGGCTTTTATAACAGCACCAAAGCCCCTTTTCCCCTGTGATGGAGTGTTTTGCAGATGAAACTCACAAGTCTCACCACTGCTGCCCTACTCATAACCACCAGTCTAACTGTGATGCGCGAGGCGATCGCTCCGCTTCCTGCCCAGGCTGAAAATTTAGAACATATCCAACAGTTACTCTCAACAAAAGATTGTCCCCAATGTGAGCTTAGCGGTGCAGGTTTAGTTTTAACTGACTTAACGGGTGCTAACTTGAGTGGAGCCAACTTAATTCGCGCCAATCTCAGCCGTGCGAATTTGACAGGGGCTGATTTGACAGGGGCTGATTTGACAGGGGCTTCTCTCAATGGTGCCAACCTCACGGGTGCTAACCTGAGTGGAGCTAATCTCAATGGTACTGACCTCAGAGATGCAGTGCTTTTCAACGCCCAACTCTACGGCACTAATCTCAGAACCGCTTATATTCAAGGAACCGTTGGCATTCCTCAGTATGCCGGAACCCCTGAAGATTTCTACGCTTGGGGTGTTGTTGAAGCACAGCGAGGAAACGATAAAGACGCAATAAACTTTTTCAATCAGGCACTTAGCGTCAAATCTGACTTTGCCCCAGCTTATTTAGCTCGTAGTGTCTCCCGTTTCAATTTAGGAGACTTAAATGGAGCGACTCAAGATGCCCAAACAGCAGCTACGCTCTTTTCGGTACAGCAAAACCCCAGGGGCTACCAAGTCGCACAGAATGTCATTAAGGGGGTAGAAATTGCTAAGAATCCCCCGAAAGCGCGAAGTGGAGGGGGTTCGCTCGGTAACGCTTTGGTGTCTATCGGTTCGTTTCTTTTTCAGTTACTTGCTCCATTTTGAAGAAGCGATCGCACAAGCCTTGTTAGGATCGTAGTAATTACTATTTCTTAACGATTGGGTATGTCCTCAACTTCTACTCCATTACCAGATGCCCTTGCGCGAATTGTGGAACGCTTTCAGCGACGTACCAACCCCAAGCAGCGTTATGAGCAGCTACTCTGGTATGCCAAAAAGCTCAAAGAAATGCCAGATGCTGATAAACTTCCAGAGAATAAAGTCCCTGGTTGTGTTTCTCAGGTTTACATCACTGCCACTCTAGAAGATGAAAAAGTGTTGTATCAGGGAGACTCTGATGCTCAGTTAGTAAAAGGGTTAGTGGCACTCTTGATTGAAGGACTCAACGGACTAACCCCAGACGAAATTTTGCAAATCACCCCAGACTTTATTCAAGATACTGGTCTGAATGTGAGCTTAACGCCTTCTCGTGCTAATGGCTTTTACAACATCTTTCAGACAATGAAGAAAAAAGCATTAGAATTCAAGCTGGCAGCCTCTTCCCAAGGATGAGCTAATAGTCAGGAAAATGGTGAATTGTGAATGATGAAAAAACACAATTCATAAGGTTTCCCATAAAAAAAATTAAGGCTGATTGACAAACAGCCCCAAGTTTTCTCCAGCAATGGAATTTTGTATCCTAGTAATTGCCGCTGTAGGGGTCAATCGCAAGGATATGATGCTATTGGGCTTGCTCTTTGCCTCTAAGGATCGCTTTCGTTACTGCATCCATAGAGGAGTACGCAACATCAGGTTGACCATTGATGTAAAATTTGCCGTCTACCGATTCACAGATACTGCCGACTACTAACCCACCCGTGCTACAAATTTCCAACAGTTGCTTAATTTGCTCAGGTTGGAACCCGTTAAGCCTTTGACTCCAAGCACTTTTGTCAACTGGGCGGATTCTAATTGTTTCTTCCATATCATCGACTCCTCTTAAAAATTTACACTCGACAAAGTAGTAGACAGCAGCCAAAGTTTTAGCACGCCTAAAACAGACAGGCAACTCCTTTTACTCGTTTCAACATTTCCTTGGGGGATTATAGCTTTTCAATGGCAGTTAATAGTGTATCAACCTCAGCATTGGGAGACAGGAAAGAAAACAAATGTTTAAAGCGAAGTTTTCCTTGTTGATCGAGAATAAACTGAGCGGGTAGGGGAGCTCCCAAGGCTTGTCCGACTTTATAAGCTTGAAACGTGCGGCAACTGTGGTCGCTCAGAAGTGGCATTTTGAGTCCCAAGTCTTGAACAACTTTTTGGCTTTGTCGGGTATCTGTACTTGTAATCATCAATACCTCAACACCCTTTTCGGTGAACCGCTCGTAATTCTCATTCATCGCTTTGATGTGAGGGTAGCAAAAAGGGCAGTACTGTTTTTCAGTGAAGATGCGCGTAAAAGCAAGCAGGATAGGCTGCTTTCTCCGGTAATTAGATAATTTAATGCGACGGTTGTAAGTAATATCGGGAAGCTCAAAATCAGGAGTTATGGTTTCGAGCTTGAGTGTATTGGTTGCCGGGACTGGAAGAAAATTGCGGAAGAAGCGCTCGTTGAGTAAACCGCTAAAGTCCGTGGAAGTTAACATACCTCAAATTCTCCTTTAACCATCAACTCTATTTATAAACTTAGCCCCAACACGCTTGAGCTTGTAAGTCTCTTTTGGTGGTGTTGGGGCTGATCATTCAAGGAATATCTAAGGAGGGAATAGGAAACAGTTTACCTCTCACGGTTCCCTATTCCCTGTTCCCTTTTCTCTTGTTGATTTATACAGAGGCGAAGAAAACCTTAGACTTGACGGGGTCGGGAACCATCGTCTTGTCACCGGGTTGCCAACCTGCTGGGCAGACTTCGTCTGGATGAGACTGAACGTATTGAATCGCCTTCAGGGTGCGTAGGGTTTCGTCAACGTTACGACCAAAGGAGAGGTTGTTGATGGTTGCGTGCTGGATGACACCATCTTGATCGATGATGAACAAACCGCGCAATGCAACACCAGCATCAGGGTCGAGAACGTTGTAAGCGGTGCTGATTTCTTTTTTGATATCAGAAACCAGAGGATAATTTAGGTCACCCACACCACCCGATTTGCGATCGCTTTGAATCCAGGCGAGGTGAGAAAATTCGCTATCCACAGACACGCCGAGGATTTGAGCGTTTATTTCTTTGAATTCGTCAGAGCGATCGCTAAATGCTGTAATTTCAGTGGGGCAAACAAATGTGAAATCCAGTGGATAGAAAAACAAGACAACATATTGACCCCGATAGTCAGATAGTTTAATCGTCTTGAATTCTTGATCGAGTACAGCTGTGGCAGTGAAGTCGGGAGCTTGTTGACCTACCCGTAGGCATCCTTCGATCGGACTCATAAATTTACTCTCCTTGAATTTTTCTAGCTTATATGTTCGCTTTGACTGCTCCCTCGACTGAAGCGCGACGGATTCTAAGTAGTTGTTTCGTAACGGGTTAAAACTACGCTACTCCACTTCTTTTTAGCTGTCACTGGATTTCCCAGTGGGAGTAGTCAAAAACCCCCTAGGCGCTCAGATATGCTGGCAAAAGCCACATACATTGCCCTTACTTTTGTTTTTTCCCGTGCTATCTTTCCGAGTTCGTCACTAATGCCTGTGTGGTACACTCGCCAACCTGCCATTACTTGCCCTTTGAAGTCATACTGGCGTCATTTGACCGTTGTTTCTCCGGTGCGGGGATTTCTCCTTACTAGGATGGTTCTTCGTGCAGACGATTATTCCTACTCGATTTACACATGGGAATTTGATCATGGATAGGCAGGTGAAAACCTTCTACCTATAGGGTTTTCTCGGTTTTATCCCCCGATTAAAATACAAGGGCTTTCACCATCGCTGTTCTGTAAGTCGCTGGCAAGGTACTGGCACCTTATCCGTACTGCTGAGAACTGTTATTTACGAACTGTTACAACTATATCATAGTCATAACGATTTTGAGTACGGCTGATCTAGGGCTGCTCAGAAGGCTTTGATACTAATGCTCAGAGAAAATTGTGCCAGGAAACCGTAGACTGAGCATACAAAGCACAAGCACTTTCATGGTTGTGAAGGATTTAGACACGCGGGAATGGTTACTGACCAATGGCTTAGGCAGTTTTGCCAGTGGTACAGTTTGTGATGCTCGCACTCGCACGTATCATGGCTGGTTGATTGCAGCTCTCGATCCGCCGGGACGCCGTACTCTGTTGCTCTCTCATCTCGATGCCAGCTTGGAAGTGGCAGGGAAGATTTGGGCACTCTCAACGAATTTCTGGAAAGGCGGCAAAATTGACCCCTTGGGCTATCAGCTACTGCGATCGTTTGTGATAGAACCCGTTCCTACTTGGATTTGGGCAGGGGAACAGTGGCAGTTAACACGGCAGTTGGTCATGCCTTATGGGTGCGGGCCGGCTGCGGGGGGGCCCCCGGGGCACACCGACACCCGGGCACACGGGGGACAAGGGGGGAATTTGTCTTCTTCTGTTCTAGGGCCCAATCCTCAATGCCCAATTCCTGATGCTCAATTCTGTAACCGCATTTTGATTCAATACCGCTATGAAGGCAGTGAGGTTGCGACTTTAAGGCTCAGACCGGTAATTGGCGATCGCGATTTTCACCACCAGCAATCAGCGGAGGAGAAGCGACAATTTTCTCAATTGGTAGGGCCGTCTCATATCTACTTACAAGGGATTTATGCGGGGCAAGTGGGGATACCTTGGTTACTGCGCTGGAGTAAGGGTGATTATCAACCAGAGGGGGTTTGGTACTGGAACTATTACTATCCCGAAGAACAGCGACGGGGATTGAGCGATCGGGAAGATTTGTATAGCCCTGGATATTTAAGTATCATTCTGCATCCAGGAGAAAGCATCACGCTAGAAGCGAGGGTGGGATGGCCGGGTGCATCGCTGCCTGAGCTTAATCCCCATGCTTTTGAGCAGGCAGTGCAACAAGAGCAAGAACGGCAAAACCAACTCGTAGAGGCGATCGGGCGAAACGTCTCTCCATCGGTGACAGGGAAGAGTGAGCAGGACATTCTTTGGCGTCAGTTGTTGCGATCGGGTGATCAATTTATCACCTATCGCGCTTCTATTTTAGGGCCAACCGTAATTGCAGGTTACCACTGGTTCAATGATTGGGGGCGCGATACGCTGATAGCCCTACCGGGACTGACGTTAGCAACGAAGCGCTACAGTCTGGCCAAGGGATTGCTGCAAACATTCAGTAGCTACTGTCGTGAGGGTTTGATTCCCAATACCTTTCCCGATGCGGGGGCACAGCCTATCTATAACAGTATTGATGCTGCACTATGGTGGATTGAAATCTTAGGGCTTTATCTGGAGACAACCCAGGATTGGGAGTTTTTGATTCAGCAATACCCTGTGGTGCGGAAAATCTACAAAGCCTTTACAGCAGGTACTCTTTACAATATCCGGGTTGATGCCACCGATGGTTTACTGACGTGGGACGCTCCTAATGTGGCGCTAACTTGGATGGATGTTGTGATTGACGGTAAGCCAATAACACCGCGTCAGGGAAAGCCTGTAGAAATTAATGCGCTTTGGTATTCGGCTTTATGTTGGATTAGTCAGTGGACAGAGAAATTGGTTGAGGAGGCTCCTCGCGATCGCGTGCGTCTTTGGTACCAAGCTCAACATTATGCACAACAAGCGCAAAAAGTAAAAATATCTTTGCAAAAGTTTTGGAATTCCGAACGGAATTACTTCTATGACACCATAGAGCCGGATGACCGAAGAGATGCTCGGATTCGCCCGAATGCGGTTTTGGCACTTTCACTGTATCATTGCGGGTTTTCTAAGCCTCAAGCCCGTCGAGTCTTGCGGGTGGCTAGCGATCGCCTCCTAACCCCCTACGGTTTGCGAAGCCTCGATCCGGCTGATCCAGGCTACATTGGTCACTATCGGGGCGATCGCATCCATCGTGACAAGGCTTATCACCAAGGTACTGTTTGGAGTTGGCTGATTGGTTCGTTCGTCCGCGCTTGGAAGCGTTTTTATGAAACAGAACCCGTTCCTTGGGACTGTCAACCATTGCTCGAACACTTTCAGAACCAAGCTTGTTTGGGTTCCATTTCCGAGATTTTTGATGGTGAGCCACCCCACACTCCTCAAGGTGCGATCGCTCAGGCCTGGTCGGTTGCTGAGCTCATTCGCTATTTTTCGGATTTTTGAGGATTGAGGGTTCATCGCTGTGCTTCACGCATTCCGTTTCTGACACTCAGCTAATCACTCTGGAGTGCTATAAATATGATTTCTCAGGAGTTGGTGGGAATACTAACCAAAGGTAGCGATAAGCCTAGCGCCTCCACTACCCACGAGTAAACCTTGTAAAATTCTTCTCCCCCCTTGTTAAGGGGGGCTGGGGGGGATCTAAATGTCTAACACCAACAACTGGAATGATTCAGATTTTCACTTACCCTACAACCGACAGCTAGTAGAAAAGGCGAAAGAACTCCGAAAAAATATGACGCCAGCCGAGAGAAAGCTCTGGTATGACTATCTGAGAACGTTCAAGTTTCGGGTTTTGCGGCAAGGATTCATTGATAATTTTATTGTTGATTTTTTCTGCGCTGGGTTGAAGTTAGTAATAGAGGTGGATGGAGAGAGTCATTTTACGGATGAGGGCAGAGATTATGACTGGGAAAGAACGCAGATTTTACAAGGTTATGGGCTGAAGGTGTTGCGATTTACTAATGATGAAGTCTTGCAGGATTGGGAGGGAGTTTGTCGGCGAATTGAAGAGTCGATCCCCCCAACCCCCCTTCAAAAGGGGGGCTAAGATGAGGAAGTGGGAGCGCTCAGTGTAGCGGAAGTTGAGTTATGCTTGTTGCTTTTGTACCAGATTGAAATTTTTATTATATGAATAGAAAACAAAAAGCTCAGAATAATGAACAGCAGATTCAGGGGAAAATACAACGACAGAAGGAGGTGTTACAGCGCCTTAAGGATAAAAAAACTGGCGAATATCATCGTCAATCGACGCAGAAAAAACAAGACTCAGAGAGTATTTTGAAAGTAATCATTAAAGCTAAAGTAACAGCTAAATCTCCGGGCAACGAACCGACTCTGAATACTGTTTTTAACAGCCAAGTTTTATTGCAACGATATGCGGCTGGAGAAAGAAATTTCCGAAATGTAAATCTTAGAGGTGAAAATTTAAAGAGAGCAAGCTTATCGGGTATAGATTTGAGTGGAGCCGATCTGAGTGGGGCAAACTTGTACGGTGCCAACTTAGAATTAGCCGAGCTAGCTAGCATTAATTTAGAAGGAGCTAATCTACAGGAAGCAAGGCTGTTTAAGGCCAATCTCCAGCAAGCAAATATTTCAAATGCAAACCTTAAATCATCGTATCTGGTAGCTGCAAATCTCCAAAAAGCAAATCTCCAAAAAGCAAATCTCCAACGGGCTATCTTACCACGGCTCAAAAATATGCGCGGGGCAAATCTTTACAGTGCAAAACTCCAAGATATTAAAATGCCGTCAGAGGAAAATATCTACAAGTTTATCCTGCCTAATGGGATTATTACAGAGAACCAAACTACACCCCCCATTAAGCGTTCATCAAATAAAGCTGAAGTGATAACTGAGGATCGCTTTACGAACCAAACTAGTGTCAAGGTATCGATTCAAAATGCTATTGGTGAAGATTGTGCCATAGAGGAAAACCAGAAAATATCAGAAACAATCATTCACAATACCACAGTATATGAGCTGATAAATCAGCTCCCAGCTAATGCACCCATTACAGACGAGACACATGAAGAAGCTACATTAGATCAAAGCCAGGAAATGCTAGAGACAATTAACACAACTGTCTCTCTAGAAATTGATAAGCTTGCTCCTACAACAGAAAATATTGATGTTCAGGAGTACTTCTCCCCCAAAAAGATTAAAGAAGCTCAAGAGCGAATTACCATATCTATTGCTCGACGGCAAGGACAATCTAAATTTCGTCAAAGTTTGCTCAACGCTTACAACTATCGCTGTGCTATCACTGGATGCGAGGCACAAGAAGCTCTCGAAGCTGCCCATATCATCCCCTACTGTGAAACTGAAAACAATCACCCCTCAAATGGGTTACTCTTGCGGGCAGACTTACACACGCTCTTTGACCTTGACCTAATTGTAATTGACCCAGAGACAATGAAGATACACCTTGCCCCTAGTTTACGCCGCACCAATTACGGCGAACTTGAGGGAAAATCCCTAAAACTTCCAAAGAACAAAGCTGATTTTCCTAAAAGAGACGCCCTACAGTGGCGATGCAACCAATGCTGGTGGTACAGCTAAAAAACCTGGTATTAACCGTTTATCCTAAAAAGCTGTCCTGCTTCTCGGCTAACATTGTTGTACCATTGCAAGGGGCGGAGATTATAGAGTTTATCGGAACCTCCTTTGGATTTTGGTATGACACGATCTATTTCCCATCCAAATAGAGAATTTCGGTTTCCATATTGACTCTTTTCATCAAGGCTCCATAACAATCTATCCGCCACATTCGGGGATTTAAGTCTGGAGCAATAGCAGCTTTTCCCCAAATTATTTTTCTCTTTAATCTTTCCAATCTAGATCTCGCCCTTCTCAACATAGTTTTGTTTTGACGAAGAGAATTTTCTCCATCATAACAATCCGAATTCCTAGACGAATATCATCGCGCAAAGAATCCCCCCCTCCTAACAGACTAAGCTTAGCAACCTCACTCAATTCTGAACAGACATAGAGGCTTTAGGATTCGATGTTGTCAGTGTCCGAGATATGTGGAAGTTTACCCATATTCGCGCCATCAAGACGGAACGCAAACCTCAAGATGGAGTTCTCAATTGAGTGGAATACAAATTGTTTTTAGGGCACGGCAATGCCGTGCCCCTACCATATTCTAGGCAAACGAGAATTGTTATACTACCGAGACTTCATATCTGCGATCGCACCTTTTGCCATTGCTGCAATTGCCCGATCCGTCGCCTTCGGTAAGTGATAGTACTTCCCACCCGCGTTTTTTGCCAATTCCTTAGCAAAACCCGTCGAAACAAACTTATTTTCCGTATCAATCACCAACAACTGGACTCCCAGCGCCCGAATTCGCGCCGCAATATCCAACAATTCCCCCTTAATATCCGGCTTTTCCCCTTCTACGATCGGTTCACCCAAGGAACGCGCTAAGGGAATATTTCCCCGTCCATCGGTAATCGCGACAATCACCACTTGCCCGATATCTCCAGACATCTTAGCATTCATCCCCACCCTAACGGCCTGAGTCAAACCATGCGCTAGGGGCGAACCTCCGCCGCAGGGTAATCGCTCTAAACGTCCCCGTGCTAAAGCGATGGAACGGGTTGGAGGTAATAGCACCTCTGCGTGTTCTCCCCGGAAGGGAATCAGCGCCACTTGGTCGCGGTTTTGGTACGCCTCCGTCAACAGTTGCATCACCGCACCCTTTGCCGACTGCATCCGGTTCAGCGCCATTGAACCCGAAGCATCCACGACAAACACCACCAGCGCTCCTGCTTTTCTCGCTAACCGCTTGGAGCGAATATCTCCCGACTCCACAATTACTTTACGACCCGGTTGGCGCTTGCGCCGACTTAGCTGATAAGGTGCAGCTGCCCTCAATGTGGCATCAACCGCAATTCGCCGTACCTTCCCCTTCGGTAACATCGGCTTCACATAGCGCCCCCGATCTTCTGAGAAGATGATGCTACGACTCCCCGACTTACCCTGTCGCTGTGCCATCTGGGCAAAATACAACACACTAGGGTCAAGCAGTACCCCTTCTGGGTCAAAAACAAATTCTTCCGGGAGGCTGGGGGGTTCTTGCTGCTGTTCTTGGTCTTCCTCTTCTTCTTTCTCCTCCTGTTCCTCCTGTTCTTGCTGGGATTCATCTTGAGGTGGGGGAGGGGGAGGAGGTGGTGGTTGTTGTTCTTCGGGTGGTGTCTGGATCTGGGTGGCGCGAGGCACAATCACCAATTCCACGGCACGACGCAAATCGTCTGCAATCACATTTTGCCGTCCATCCAAAGCTGCACAGGCTTTAGCCACTCTCAGGGCAAACAATTCCGCCCGATGTCCCTGGACAGCACCTCGAATCGCTTCTTCAACCAGATAGGAAATTTGGTCGTGGCTGATGCTAACTTCTTTAAGCCATTCCCGCGCTAGGATGATTTGGGTTTTCAGGTCGTCCGTATCTTCGTCGTACTGCTGGAGAAATGCTTGGGGAGATTTGGCAAATGCGATCGCTTCGTCTACGGCCTGCACTCTTTGGTCTAATGCTAAAACCCCATCAGCAGAAAGGGTAATGGCGATGCGATCGAGTAAATGTTCCCGCAGTGGCCCTTCTTCAGGGTTGTAAGTTGCAATCAGTAGAGGTTTGCAAGGATGCTGAAAACTAATGCCCTCTCGCTCAATTAAGTTGCGTCCTTCAGTTAAGACACTCAGTAACTGATTGGCAATTTGGTCATCGAGCAGGTTAATCTCATCCACATACAAAACACCCCGATGTGCCTGTGCCAACAATCCTGGTTGAAATACCGTTTTTCCCTGCTTGACGGACTGCTCGACATCTACTGAACCCAGCAGTCGGTCTTCGGTTACCCCCAAGGGAATTTGCACGAAGGGGGCGGCAATAATTTCTGTCGGGATGTTCGCTGGGTCAAGTCCTTGAGCCAACAGCAAGTCATCCCACTCACTAGGATTGGTGGGGTCACAGTTACAAAGGGAGTCCTTAACCACTTCAATCGGTGGCAGCAAGGCGTGGAGGGCGCGTGCCATCACGGATTTAGCCGTACCCCGACGACCCGCGATCGCAACTCCTCCCAATCCGGAGTCAACTGCTGCCAAAAGCAGCGCCAGTTTAATGGCTTCTTGCCCGACAACAGCGGTCAGGGGAAACGCAGATACAGAGGATGAGAAGGAGACAGTCGGCGCAGGCATTATTTCAATGTGGATAAGTATAGGTTTTTAGCATCTCATCTTGATCAGATGTTGCCCTGCCAAAACCCTTGTTCAGGTGGCACAACTCATTGTACACAAACTCAGGGTTACAATGAGAACAGTTTGATTTTATAAATTCATTGTATCAGTGAGGGTGCTATTACCATGAATCAAAAATGCTTACAACTCCCATCCCCCTATGTTTACCGATATATTTTATTCAAAATTGCCAATCTTAGAAAGATTCATAGAGATTACTAACGCTCAAAACTTTTTACCTGTCCCCTCTGATTGGTACATTGTTATTACTGATATTATGGGTTCAACCCAAGCTATTGAAGAGGGGCGATATAAAGATGTTAATATTTTAGGGGTTGCTTCAATTATTGCTATTTTAAATATAGCTAAACCCCTTGAACTTCCTTTTGTTTTTGGAGGAGATGGAGCTTCTTTATTAATTCCCCCTGCTCTAGTTTCTGAAGTCCAACAGATATTGCTGGCAACCCAAGAGATGGCAAAACGAGAATTTAACTTGGGATTGCGCGTTGGTATTATTCCTATTTCTACGGTAAGAGCAGCGAATTATGATATTAAAGTTGCCAAAGTTAAGGTATCGCCCAGCTATACTCAAGCGGTCTTTATGGGTGGAGGATTAACTTACGCAACAGATTTAATCAAAAATCCTGAAACAACAGAGAAATACAGCCTCATTTCTTCGGCAAAAGCTTCTTCCCAAGCTGATTTTTCAGGGTTAGTTTGTCCTTGGCAGGATATTCCAAGTAAACATGGGGAGATTTTAAGTTTAATTGTGATGGCAACGGCTGAAACTAATGAGCGAGAAAATCGTATCTATAAAGCTGTTTTAGAAAAAATTAACAGTATTTATGGAGGAGCTATTAATTTTCACCCAGTTCGTAGTGATTGTCTCCGACTTTCCTTAGCCAGCAGAACTTTGTATAAAGAAATACAAATCCTTAATTACTCCAAAACGGGTTGGCAAAAACAAATTTATTTATTGATAAGACAGCTAACAATCTTATTAACACAAGTTACTATAAAACTAGGGATTCTGGATTGGGAATTCCATAAAAAATCTCTGATAGGCGATAGTGATTATCAGAAATTTGATGATACCCTGCGAATGGTAATTTCAGGTAACTTGGCTCAACGAGAAAAATTAATTCAATACCTGGAAAAGCAATACGAAGCAGGATATTTATTGTATGGATTCCACGTCTCTGATCGGGCATTGATGACATGCCTAGTTTATGAAGCGCAGGGTCGCCATATCGCCTTTGTTGATGGTGCAGATGGCGGCTATGCTTTAGCGGCAAAGGTGTTGAAGGAAAAACTCAAAGCAAATCGGCAACGAAATATGCGATCGCATTGATACTCAGCGACTCGATTACTGGGTTGGCTGAACCCTGCTGATTGCTCGTTAACACTCCAGTTCTAACTTAAGGCTCTTGTCACTCAAAGCTCAACACTTAAAGATTGAAGTAAACCGACACAGCATTTTTTATCAGAGTTTTGAGTCAATGAAACCCAAAGTTATTTTAGGACTGCTAAAGGAAGCGTTTCAGGAATGGCAAGACGATAAAGCCTCTCGGTTAGCAGCGGCTTTAGCCTATTACACAGTTTTTTCCCTTGCGCCTTTGGTGATTATCGCCATTGCGATCGCGGGTGCAGTCTTTGGGGAAGAAGCCGCCAGGGGCGAGATTGAGCGGCAAATACAAGGACTAGTCGGCTCAGCTGGTGCAGAAGTAATCCAGACAGCGATTGAGAATGCCAACAGGCCCGATGCTAATGGTGGCATTGCCTCCTTCATTAGTGTCGTCGTTCTTCTGTTCGGTGCTTCTGGGGTGTTTGCCGAACTCCAAGACTCCCTCAATACAATTTGGGAAGTACAGCCGAAGCCAGGACGGGGCATCAAGGGCTTTATCAGCAAGCGTATTTTGTCCTTCTCGATGGTGCTGGGTATCGGATTTTTACTGATGGTTTCTCTGATTGTGAGTGCTGGTTTATCTGCATTGAGTACTTACATGAGCCATTTAATTCCTGGCGTAGGCTGGTTGTGGGAAATACTGAACTTTGTTATTTCCTTCGGCGTCATCACGCTGCTGTTTGGACTGATGTACAAGTTCTTGCCGGATGTCAAAATCACTTGGAATGATGTTTTGATTGGAGCGATTATCACTGCCCTGCTGTTCACGATTGGCAAGACTGTGCTGGGAATGTATTTGGGTCAGAATTTTGGTTCAACTTACGGTGCTGCTGGTTCTCTGGTAGTTCTCCTAGCGTGGGTTTACTATTCAGCTCAAATCCTCTTTTTCGGTGCCGAATTGACCCAAGTTTACGCCAGCCGCTACGGTTCGAGAATTGTCCCCAATGAAGATGCTGAATTTGTCACCGAAGAAGCAAGGGCAAACCAAGGGCTACGCCGCAAGCGACAACGCACAAAAAGCGATCGCTTCTAAATGTTGTCAGTTGTTGCAAATTAGCTACAACATTGACTGTAGGTTCGTTGCAACGCACCCTACGCCTTATTGATTAAACGTTTTTTTGATACTTAAAGGGGCATCTATACATCCCGATGCACTGTCTCTGGTGAAAAAGCTGGCAAACATACAGCAATATATTCGGCACCTTCCTCTGAAGGTGTACTGTATTGAACCCATTCCCCCTGATGTGCGATTATTGCTTGCCCTGCATGAACATCAATTTGACCTCCTTCAAATTGCACGCACAGCATTCCTTTAAGCACAATGGTAAATTCGTCAAAATCAGGGTGTTGTCCGGGTTCAACCCATCCACTTGGCGATCGCATAAGAGCAATACTCACTGCTTCAGTTTGAGTCGTGACGCGACCGATGTACTCCTGAATTAATTTGGGTTTATTCCCTGCTGCTTCAATGCGGGTCGGTTCAGAGATAAGTTTTGGCATAGTGATTGTGATCCAAACAACAGTAACCTTTTGGATAATATGCCGTAAGCCTTCCTGAGGAAATCCATAGGGGAGTCTTTTTACCTATTTGTAGAAAATTATTGGGGTGATATACTCTATATTTAAATTTGAGTAAGTCAGCCTAATCTAGCAATTCACCGCAGCAGTAGCAAGGTGAAGCTGGAACGGAGGAACCAATCTTTGGGGCGTATCTCTAAACTCTGCTATTTCTCTGGCAGTGAGTAGAGAAGGACATCTCTCAGTCCTAGCCCGTCAGCTAACTTCGTAGGCATTGGGAGGAGACTGAAGAGTCAGCATTGTAGGCAATGTCTTGAACTCGTCAGTATTCCTGGCTGGTACTGCTCAGTTTTCGTGTACCTGCTCTTGACACGAGGCATTGCAAATGGTATATCAACTCAACTTGGCTGCGATCGCCGCAGTCGTGGTACAAGCTACCTGGAAACGGGCAAAACCGCTAATTGTTCGGGACACTATCTTACTGCCAGCTATTGGGTTTGCCGGAGTAATCCTGCTGTGGTGGTTTGCGGCTACGTTCTTGACAGACTTGATGCCCACTCCGCTTCAAGCGCTCATTGATAGTGCGGAATATGCCAACCCCTTCTTCAGGAAAGGCCCAGGCAACTTAGGATTGGGCTGGTTGTTGCTGGCAAGCCTGCGACGGGTGGTAACAGGATTTCTGCTGGGGGCTGCTGTAGCGATTCCTTTGGGGTTTGTGATCGGAATGTCGAGAGAAGCCATGCTGATGATCAATCCCTTGGTGCAAATATTTAAGCCCGTCTCCCCCTTAGCTTGGCTGCCGATCGCACTAGCAATTTTTAACCTGGCAGAACCCTCGGCAATTTTTGTAATCTTTATCACCTCGTTGTGGCCCACCATTATTAACACCGCTCTCGGCGTCTCCAGTGTGAACAAAGATTATCTCGATGTGGCACGAGTGCTGGAAATGCCTCGCTGGCGACGGGTGACAAAAATTATCTGGCCTGCGAGTTTACCCTATATCTTCACTGGCTTGCGGATTAGTTTAGGAATTGCTTGGTTGGTTATCGTCGCTGTGGAAATGCTCACGGGCGGACTCGGTATTGGTTTCTTTGTTTGGGATCAATGGAACCGCTTAAATTTGAGTGCAGTGTTCCTAGCGGTGATTGTAATTGGCGTCACAGGACTTGTCCTTGACTACGCCTTGGGCAGAGTTCAAGTTTGGGTGACTCACCGCCCCGTTAAAGCTTCCAGTTAAATTTTCGCTTTAGCAATTCAGTTTCAACTGACATCTTGCACCTGTCGCATTACCCGCCTGGGGTTTAAACCCCAGCGTCACAGCTAAAGTCTTCTTCAGAAAACTGAGTGCAGTTTCACAGAAATAACTAAGCAGTTAGCCGAAGCTTACAAGAAGGCTTTGCCATTAGTCCAACCACCTAAAAACTTCTGCGGAGCTTTACTGAGTAAGAATTTCAGTCCATTTCAATGGACTTGGGCTATGAGCCTTGAACTTGAGTTCAAGGCGGACTGTGGGGCTTACTGACAATGGTGCAAGATCCAATGTCTTGCATCCCCCGTGTTCGGGGAATAGGGGCAAGGCGACAGTCCAGCAAAAAAAATTGACGACAAGCAATACCGCCATGACTTCTTTGAACCGACGAAGATTTCTACAACACATGGGCGCATCGGCAACAGGATTTGCCTTATCATCTTGCGCTATTAAAGGTGTTACCGCACCCAATCAACTTTCCAAAGTAGCCTTAGCAGTCGAACCCGTTGTAGATCCCAGAACTCTAGAAAAACCCAATCTTAGCGTTGGGTATGTGCCAGTCAATGACTGTGCACCCTTTGCGATCGCGTATGAAAAAGGCTTCTTCCGCAAATACGGGCTGAATGTCCAACTCAGCCGCGAAGCAAGCTGGGCAAACTCCCGCGACGGCATTATTTTTGGGCGTCTTGATGCCTCCCCTGTGGTTTCGGGTGCCGTTACTAACGCCCGAATTGGTGCCGAAGGTGCCCGCCATGCGCCCCTGTGTGCTGCCATGACGATTCACCGCCACGGCAACGCCATGACCATGAACAAAAAAATGTGGAATTATGGGGTGCGTCCTTGGCGGGAATACAACGGCAATTTAGAACAATTTGGCAAAGATTTTCGAGGATACTTTGACAGCCAACCCGCAGAACAGCGTATCTGGGCAGTAGTCTTAAGTTCTGCTATCTACGAGTACTTTGTCCGCTACTTATCTGCTGCTGCTGGTATTAATCCAAATGATGAATTTCGAGTCATCATCATTCCACCGCCCCAAATGGTAAATAACGTGCGGATTGGCGCAATGCAAGCCTACATGGTGGCAGAGCCTTGGAACACACGCGCTATCACCGGGAATGAGGGAGTTGGCTTTACCTTTGCCCAAGGAAAAGAAATCTGGCAAGGACACCCAGACAGACTGCTTGGGGTCATGGAATCCTTCATTGAGGAAAACCCCAAAACCTATCGCAGCCTGGTCAAGGCAATGATTGAAGCCTGCCGATATTGCAGTGACCCCAAAAATCGCGCTGAAGTCGCTCAATTGATTACCAGCCCCTCCTATACAGGAGCTAAACCGAAGAAAAAAGATGCCCCAATCGATAAATTTACCCGACCAGCGATCGTTGGGGAATACAACTATGGCGGCTTTGACAACCAAAATCGCATAGCCCAAGACCCTTACACCACTATTTTCTTTGATGAACCCGATCAACTTGCTAAAGTCCCAGGAAACCACTCTACATTTTTGTGGCAGTCTCAAAGCATCTGGTTAATGACGCAAGCCGCCCGCTGGGGACAAATTAAAGAATTTCCCAAGGACGCTGAAAAAAAGGCACGAGAAGGCTGGAAAACAGACCTCTATCGAGAGATTGCTACTGAAATGGGCATTGAATGTCCCAAGGAAGATTACAAGGTCGAACCTGCTGAATTATTTATCGACAATAAAGCGTTCGATCCCAGCGATCCAGTCGGCTATCTAAACAGCTTTGAAATCAGAGCCAACACTCCCAAACGCTTTTATTTATCCCAGTTGCCAGCTTAACTTTCCCACCTTCAACTTTCAAACTTCAACTTTTCCAGGAGCTTCCCATGAAATCTACTGCTTTCTCTAGTAAAGGCAATTCTGCAACCCTAAACCGCACAGGCTTTCTCGAAATTGAGAATGTGGTAATGTCTTATCCCAGTCCAGACGGTGGTGAACTCGTCATTTTAGATGGGATTAATCTCACCATCCGTGAGAATGAATTTATCAGTGTAATCGGTCACTCTGGCTGCGGTAAATCAACGCTACTCAAAATGGTTGCTGGTTTGGAAAAACCAACATCTGGTGCGGTGTGGCTAGAGGGCAAAGAAGTTCGCAAACCCGGAGCTGAGAGAATGATGGTGTTTCAGCACTACTCACTGCTGCCATGGCTGACGGTGCAGGAGAATGTGCGGCTAGCTGTGGATGAAGTATACAAGAAAGCGTCTCCGATTGAGAAAAAACAAATTGTCAGCGAACACCTGGCAATGGTGAATTTGACGCCAGCTGCGAATAAATATCCCGATGAAATTTCTGGTGGGATGAAACAACGGGTAGGTATTGCCCGTGCCTTGGCGATTCGTCCCAAAATGTTACTGATGGATGAACCCTTTGGGGCGCTTGATGCCCTAACACGGGGCAAATTACAAAAACAGGTACTCGACATTTGGGAAAGTCATCGGCAGGCGGTGATGATGATTACCCATGATGTGGATGAAGCGATTTATATGTCCGATCGCATCGTCATGATGAGCAATGGCCCTAAAGCAAAAATTGGGGAAATTTTAGAGGTGCCTTTCCCGCATCCGCGCGATCGCCAAGCGATACGTGAATCGAAAGAGTACTACGAACTACGTAACCACGCCCTGAATTTTTTGGACCGACACTTTACCCAAGACGAGTAGCTCACATCGTCATTCCTGCAATTATTGTGTAGGTAGCCTCATTCAATCCACATTGGTAGTAAAATCTACTAGTTCAAGGTGGGAAGGAAGGAACCAATTTTTTTTGGGGCTAATCTCATTCACTCCATAGACACCTTCGGTGTCTTAGCCCATTCGCTAACTCCCTCGCCAATGGGAGGAGTCCCAAGACACGAAGCTTTCATAGCAGTTGTCATTGGAGTCTCCTGACGGATATCACGATTTATGAAGGATGGAAAGCCTGTCAAAAAGGATGAATCGTGAAAATGAAGAATGAAAAAAATTCATAATTCATCCTTCAGCCTTTAATCGTAATATCTGTTTCTGAGTCACCTCTCATCCATTACTTATTCATTTAGAGAGGTTCAAGTTGTGAATATCAAATCAATGTTATTGCGTCTTGAAGACGCACTCAACTGCAATGACTTAATGGAACAAATGGTGCTAGTGCCAGAACTAGATTCAGCCGCTTCAAAATGGACTAAATCTACAAAACCCATTAACTTAGTCGTTGGCTATAAAGCGTCACCCAACAGTCAAACGGCTTTAGATTTAACCCTGTGGATTGCCCATCAAACCCGTTTAGTAACTCAAAAACAAGTCACTGTTCAAGTTGTCTATGTTGTAGAAGAAACTCAAAACAGTAAATGTCTAGATGAGTTCAGCTTATTAGCGAATGTAGACTGCTCATCAAGCTATTCCCTGGCATTAGGGCTTTCACTAGAATCAGCTTCAATAAACGCTGCCACATCCGTCTTAACTCAACCAAGCATTCAGTCTTTAGCTGTCGTTGAAGACCGGAAAATGGTACATCAATACTGCTCTAATGCTACTACGCTTTCTCGCTCTGAGGGGTTAGAGCAAGCTGAGCATATTTTAGAGCAAGCTCGTTTTCTCGCTGAAGAATGGGGGAGTTCTTTTAAAGCTCATTTGCGATTTGGTGACGTAGCTACTGAACTAAGAGATGTAGTTGAATCAGAAGCTGCAACTGTACTGTTTTTAGGTTGTAACGGTTTCGGTCATCCCATCGTTCAAAAATTAGAGCCTAATTTCCCTTGCTCTGTGCTGGGTATCCCTACAGCATAGGCTTAGTTATATATACCAAATCCGCTTCATAAACCCCCTGAAAATTTTTTCGCCTTTTTCTCCGGGAGCCTCCCTATTTGGGAGAAATGGGGGGGTAATAAACCCGGATTTGGTATCAGTTGCGTCTTGCCTCCCCTTTATCATATCTTCACGAATATCTTCACGAATTGCATAATTAAAAGATTGCAAACTTGACAATTCCCCCTTAGACTGATTCTGAGAGTTCCTTTAAATAGGAGCGCTCTACTTCCCCCTTCAGACTTTCTTGGGGTGCATCAGGGAACGCTTTTTCATAAGAGGGCAGTAAGGCTAAGTTGCTCTACGCTTGCACAAAATAGTTACTCGTTAGATGATAATAATTATCCCTAATATCCATGAAGCACTCTTTGTATCAGGGTATTCTGATGATGAGCAGCTAGCCCAATGCTAAGATTGGAAAGGTGCTCGCGGTGCCATTCCCGCATCTCAAGCGATCGCCAGGAGCCACGCCAGTCAAACCAACCTTTGGAACTGGTTACCCACGCCTTGCTATTCCTGGAGGTGGATCGCGTTTTTAACCAAGACGATTACATTACAAATTGTTTCTTTTATTTTAGAGGGGGCAGCTTAATCTAATCCAAGGGGGCTAACAAAGCCTGTTATTCCTGGATTTAGAGCGGACAAACCAATGTTGGGGGCGATCTTCCGTATGAAGGACATCTTCCTATCTTAACGAGTCAGCAAACCTAGTCAGCAGTAGGAGAACCGAGACTCTAGCTTTTATAGGCCTTGTCGTTGAGTCTCCTTAAAACTATCACTCATTTTTTGGACACACCTCTTGGTATCCGTATTCTGACCCACCTCTCTTGTTGTTACTTGTTGTCTTTGAGAGAGATTAAAGCTGTGAACATCAAGCCGATATTAGTACGTCTTGAAGGCGCAATGGAGCGAAGTGACTTAATAAAGCAAATGGTTTTGCTGCCTGAGCCAGCTATCAATGCGGCTAAGCGAGCCATGTACACTAAATCAGTTAACTTTGTCGTTGGCTATAACGCCTCTCCCAGAAGTCAAACGGCTCTGGATTTAACAATGTGGATTGCTCATCAAACCCGTTTAGCGACACAAAAACAAGTTACTGTTCAAGTTGTCTACGTTGTAGATGAAAAGCAAACCAGTCAATATCCAGGTGCTTGCCAATGGGCTGATGTCAAAAGCGCATCTAGCGCACGACAATCATTGAAGTTGTCCGTTTCATCAGCGTCAAAACATTGTATCACATCCATCTTAAATAAACCACATACTCAAGGGTTAACAGTAAAATCAAAAAAATCACGTCGCTCCAAGGCTAATTTCTCTCAAGCTGACTGGTTCGAGCAAGCTGATCGGATTTTATGGCAGGCCCGTTGTCTAGCGGAAGAATGGCGGGGTTCCTTCAAAGCTCATCTGCGGTTTGGTGATGTGGCTACCGAACTGAAAGCCGTGGTGGAAGCAGAAGAGGCAAGTTTACTAGTCTTAGGCTGTACTTCCGTCAGCCATCCCCTGGTTCAGCAATTCGATACTGATTTCCCTTGCTCAGTACTGGGTATTCCCTCTTGCTTGAGTGCGGATGAAGGCTTTCCTTCCTTCTCAGAGTGCGAGTCAGTTTAGGGAATAAGTAAACCATGCAGTTCGGTTAACAATCGTCTTGAAGATTGTTATCTATATTACATTACAGGGGCATAACAAAAGTTCGCGATCAGATAACAAATTGATTAATTTTGACCGAACTGCATGGGTCTTTATATAACTTCAAGTTAACTCGCGATCGCTTCTTGCAATTCTCACACCTCCGGTTCAATTCCTGCCGCCCGTAACTGCGCTGTCAACGCTTCAGCACGTTGCCGTTCTTGTTCAGCACGTTGCCGTTCCTGTTGCACTGACTCTACTCCCCACGGCAACATCTCTCCGCTTTCATCCCACCAGCGCAACCAGTAACCCGTCCGGTTTCCCTTCGTTCCCCGCCATACACCGAGAAATAGATCGAGTGCTTCAATCTTATAACGATTGTTCGCATCAATCGGTTGCAGGTCATAACGCCCCGCATCACTGAGCTGATAAACTTCTAGCACACCTTGTTGTGGCTCAAAAATTGCGTATTGCGGCACTTGCAACACTTGTTCATAAAAAAACCACTTGCCAGGGGGGTAAGTCGGTTTGATGGAATATTCGCCTCCTTCTGTTTCTGAAAGAAACTCCATCACAACCGCCGGAACGTCCCCTTGTAGCTGTGGTGTATAACTGCGACGAATTTCCTCTCGTGAAACCAAAATCTGAGGGACATACATCCAATCAGGTGCTTTGACAACAATCTTGCCGTCCAAGGTGGCACAGATGCCGTAGTTGGTGGCGATTAACACATTTTCAAGGCAGCGCCCAGACTGCTCCAAACATTCGCTCAAGGCTGCGGCTAGTAAGGGCTGATCGATATTGTCCACTGGCTCATCGGGTAAGGGAAAATCATCGGGTAACTTTTCCCAGGTGATTGTATAACTGGCTGTAGCGATCGCCATGACCTACTTTCTCCTATGCGTAAGCAGCCTTAAAGCAATTGTAGTTAACTTGCATAGAGCGATCGCAGCTATGCCATCTTCAATAGATCGTTCTTTAATGTGTCGATTGTCCGTTGAAATGGAGCCGTACTATTTAACCCTCGCGACAGTATTAGAGCGCCCTGAATCCGCAACACTGCTTCCTCTGCCCGCTCATGTGCCTGTCTAGCGTCTAACCCTGCTTCCTGAAGCACAGTTGCGATCGCCTCAATCCAGCGAGACAGTGCCTGTTTAATTTGGTTACCGAAGCGATCATCACTCGACTCGCCCAGCAACAGAACTGCCCACAGACAGGACTTGCGACCTTCATCAAAGAACGTTTGCACTTGCTCCAACATCTGCTGCAACTTCTTAGCAGGTTTAGCGTTGCCGCGAAGCGACTTTAGCACATGAGTTTCTAGCCAAGTGTCGATGTGATTGAGTGCAGCTTGGGCCATTTCTTCCTTACCACCGGGGAAATGATGATACAGGCTGGCTTTTCCCAATCCGGTCAATTTGGAAATCTGTGACAAGCTGGCTCCCTCATAGCCTTGTCGCCGAAACACATCCACCAGTTGCACAACTATTTCTTCCTTAGACATTTCTCAGGGGGAACTCAGTATTTTCTTCTTGACATTGTACCAAACGTTCGGTAAAGTTGTTTTGTACCAAATGTTCGGTACAAAAGCTCGCTCCCTTGAACAACCCATGACCCCAAAAATTGCTGGATTCCGCCTGGGAATCTATGTCTTCAAAGATGCAGAAGTGATCGACTTTGCCGCACCTTATGGAGTCTTCTCTGTTGCCCGCCGTTTCGATCCCGAACTGGATGCGTTTTTCGTGGCCCAAACCTTGCGCCCAGTCCAGACTCAAGCAGGCTTCACCGTACTGCCCAACTATGGATTTAACGACCATCCCGCAATGGATGCCTTCTTAATTCCCGGTGGATTCGGTACTCGGCAAGAACTGCACAACCGCAATCTGCATGAGTTTATACGTCAATTACCAGAGTCTTGTCTGTTAACCAGCGTCTGCACGGGTTCCTGGATCTACGGCAAGATGGGCTTGCTGGATGGGTTACCTGCCACGAACCGCAAAGAACCCGATCGCCTGGAAGCTTCGGCAATGGGCAAAGTCCCCATCGATCGCTTGGCAGAGATGGCTCCCGCCTGCCGTATTAGCCGTGCCCGTGTGGTGGATGCTGGACGCCTCATCACTGCTGGCGGAATTTCCTCTGGTATGGAAATGGGATTTCATCTGCTTCGACGGGCAGGTTACGACGAAACCTTCATCACCGAAGTGGCTCGCACGATGGAATACCATCAGGCCTATAACCTTTATCGAGATGACCTTGAGGTTGCGGGTTTAGTCGAGAAGGGTGATCTAATTGGAGTCAACCAGAATGGGGCATAAATCAGCACTCACTCTTCATGTGCCAAGTAGAGCGATTTGGGCTTTTTCTGTTTGGGCTAGAGCGTAAGTTCTTAAGTTCAGACTGTTCTTATTTCAGTATGCGATCTGCGCTTTGCTGCTCCGCACCATGCTT